>NZ_JAAHFV010000389.1:0-5765 GCF_010672755.1 Moorena sp. SIO1F2 | reverse complement strand
GGATGGGTCGAATACAGGTTGGCGGCCTTGGTGGTGTCGATCACCGAACCGCCACCGACCGAGATGAACCCGTCGACCTTGGCGTCGACCGCGAACTTGGTTGCGGCCTGGAACGACTCGTCGGTCGGCTCGACCCTCACGTCGTCGTAGCGGGCCACGTCCACCCCGGCCTACAAAACTCCTAGGTTCTAACAGTTAATCAGTAAGCTCCACACTTTTTATTATTTTTATGACCATTCACCTTAAATTTCATCTGGGTCAATCCCTGCCTGTCGCAGTCTCTCTGCTAATTGCTCAGCTCGTTGCTCAGCTACTTCAGCTCGTTGCTCAGCTGCTTCAGCTTGTTGCTCAGCTACTTCAGCTCGTTGCTCAGCTGCTTCTTCTGGTAAGGGAACTAGATTCCCATCCCGGTCATAAAAGCGCAGCCATACTGCTGAGGTTTCCTCAATGGTTCCAGACCATGCTCCTAACCACAAGCCTAAGGGCTGACACCATAGCCACCCTTGTTCATTTGGGGTTAGCTCCTGGTAGCCATTGTCTATATCTAAATACCATCCTTGCAATGAATCTGGGTCAAAGGGTTGGTAGACAAAATAATTTGGAGTTCGGAAGGTCTGGCAGTAGATGCTCTTCTTTTTACCTGTGTCAACTTGCTTTGTGGAGGGGGACATCAGCTCGATTATTACATCTGGGTAGCGACCCTGTTCTTCCCATACTACCCAGCCCTGGCGTTCTCGACTACCGTCTACATTCAAGACTACAAAGAAATCTGGCCCGCGAAAGTCCCGGTTTCGTGCTTGTTCACTACTGAAGTAAACAAACATATTGCCCCCAACAAAGTAATCGTCTCGGTCAGCTAAAGCAACGCGCAGTGAACGGATCAGGGCGTTCATGGCTATGCGGTGGCGGTCACTCTCCAAAGGTTCTCCATCATCAAAAATTAAATCGGTTGGTGGCATGGGGGGCTCCCAATCCACACTATTGGTTGCAGTTGGGGATACTGTTTCGGTCTTGGTTATGCTGGTCACAACAAATCTACGGTCACGTTTGGAAGCCTGGTATCTAATCACTGGGAAAGAAAAACGCACTAAGAGCGCGGTGTTAACCGCCGATACGAACGTCTTTCCCCTAGACTAGTATATCTGTTCTGTGAACCTGATGCGATCGCAATCCTAAATCGTTTGTCAAAAATACTTCGGTTGAAAATAAGTAGTCGGACAAAACTAAAATTAACTCTTTAAATAGGGAGCAGGGAGCAGGGAGCAGGGAGCAGAGGGACTTTTGGCAACTTTACACAAATTAATACAGTTAGGTTTATTTTTGTCCAGGTACTTAGTGCTGAGTCCTCAATACAGAAACCAGAGTAAAAACTGTTACTGTTGACTAGTCAACAGTGTTTAAACTTATAGTATAACTTGACAGAAAATACTTGATTGAAACATTTTTTAGCAAGACTACATATACTAACTCTTTGCTAGTCTAAATCTGAAGAGATGTTGCAGTTACAGCAGTTTTAAATTGGCTGAGATACAAATTATTGGATTTTAGGGAGCAGGTAAGAAGTAAAAAATGCTGTGTACCCGATAGCTATGAAAAACGCTGTGATCAATTAGGCTTTTTTTATAAAATAAATTACTATTGCTGCAAGGCCAGGCAAACGCCCCGATTCAATAAATTTATGGCCTACAAAACCGTATCCGGATCAATTCCCCGTTCTTGTAATAGCGCTCTCAGACGTGCCACTTCAGCTTCCGCCTTTTCAGCTCGTTCTTGTCCTGTCAGCAATAGATTACCTTCACTATCCCACCATCGCAGCCAGATTTGGGTTTGATTCTGGTAGCTTCCTGACCATTTTCCCAGTTCTACTTTTAACGGAGCAATCGGATAATGACCCCGTTCGTTCGGTGACATCTTCTGATAAAATCCATTTACCAGATTGTAGACTTCTAGTTCATTGTCCTTGATCAAAAATATGGCGTAGTAGGGAATCCTCATCACTCGTTCGTAGACCCAGAATTTCCCAGGACGCTGACCCTTTTTCTTATCCTTGGTCTGAGGGGTAACAGTTGCTAGCTGAGCCAGTGATGTTTTGTCCCGTTCCTCACTCCCATCCCTGCTTGCCAGTTCGATAGCAATCAGGGGTGGAATGTATTCCCTACGAAGCACGTAGGAGCGACGAATCTGACCATCAAGCTTGGGGGGAACATCTGGAATATAGAACCAATCAGGAGCTTCGGCTCCTGTCTCTGGGGGGTCGGTTTCTCGCCAGTAGATGCCGCAATCTTGACCAATGATGTACTGACCATCAGGGTGAAGCTGTTGCAGTACTGAAGCAATTGAATCGGTTAGGAGCAGAGTTTGGGGATGCTCTTGAAAGTTTTTGCCTACGGCACGCTCCGCGAACACAAAGGTGCCATCCGACTCTGGTAATTGGGTGTGGTCGGGAAAGGGTTGGGAAAAATCTTGGTTGGGAGTGAGGGTTTTCGGTTGAATATTTTGAACCATCCCACTAGAAATTAAACTGGGTTCGCAGCAGTCCAACCCCAATGGTATCATTTTCATCATTGTGTTCTGGATCGATAATCACCAAAACACCAGGAGTGATAAAGATTCTATCAGTGAGTGGGTAGCGATAAGACAGTTCGAGATGGTATGATACATCGCGATCGCGACGACCAGCAACATCATTACTAGCTAGTCTCGGAGGCATGCCAACAATTAGATTCAACTGGCTGCCTAGTTTTCCGATGTCTGGGAAAGCGGCGGTAATTGCCCAGCTCCAAATATCTGCTTTTGATCCGGTTGATCCATCGAAATCATTGTTACGGGGTGAGGATTCTGCGATCGCATTGCTATAACCAACCCAACCCCCTAGGGTAAAGCGATCGCTAAATCGATAGCTAGTGGATACACCCAAGCTATTTGATGAGGTGGCTGTATTTGACCCAAAGGGAGATTGAGCGAATTCGCTACCGAGAAACGATGCAGTGTTGGCTGTTTCAGGAGAGTAGTACCGGACATAGGTCAAGGCCATACCAAAGCGATCAGAGGGAGTGAGGGTCACCTGAGCCAAAGCACCAAAGGCACCATTGAACAGTCCAAAGTCTGAATTAGAGGCAGAACCAGTGTAATAGGCTGCTCCAGTAGCAATCACGTCATTGAATTGATAGTATATCCCAGCACCAGCACCAAAACCCAAGTCGTAGATATAATTATTGAATCCAAAACTGGAAATGGAAAATGCTGGATTGAGGGTGGGAATCAAAGCAGTTGCTCCCTGACCTGCTGCTGCTATAGATACCAGACCTTTATTACCTAGGGGAAACCGATAGAACAGCTGGTTTAATTTAACATCATTGCCGGTATTAGTGGCAAAACCAAACTTTGTCATGGCTGTACCGGTGAAACCAGTGCTAAAGTTACTGGTATTCCCTGCCCGAAGTCTAGTGCGCAAAAGGTCTCGACCAGTGAAACTGGTGTCAAAGTTGAGAATTGCCCGGCCTCCCAACAGAGTATTAGTATCATCAAAATCTTCTGTTGGGCTTTGACCAGAAGGAACTGCTTTTTTCCCGCCAAAGCCAGTAGCTAGAGCAATATCTACACTCCCACGCAAGATAGTAGTAGTAGAAAACTGATGGTCTTCGAGGAAAGTGACCCGCCCTTCCAAGTTATCCACCCGAGCCTGTACAGTAGCCAATTCACCACTGAACTCTTCTTGTAGCCTTTGCATTGCTGCTAAATCAGCTTCCGTTACCAAGTTGGCTGTTTTCCCAATAATCATGGCATTCACCCGATTTAGGCAAAAATTCAAGCCAAACGCAAACTCGTAGCGAGTCAGGGCGCGGTTACCGCGATAGGTGTCATCCTCGTAACCAGTCAGGCATCTATAGCGCTTCAACAAAGACTGTAGTGCTTCGTAAGCCCAATCCGTAGGTTGGACATCAGACAGTTCATAAACTGGTGTTACCCGCTCCATTGGTCCATTACTCAACGGGTCTGTCACACCTAAGTTTTGGGATATATCTAAACTATTATCTGGACTATTATCTAAACTATTGGAATTAGTCTGAGTAGATGGGATGTCTAATAGTTTGGAAATCGGTGCTACCTGACCCATAAAGGGATTACTCACAGTGTCTGCCACCTCTAGGTCTGGCGGTGACTCCAGACTAGTCAAGCTAGCTGTCGATATCCCAGAATGGGGAATAGACGTAGTAGTCTTAAACTCTAGTTCATGGTGGAATTGGTCGGTTAACTGAGGAGTTTTTGGGGGAGTTTTTAAGTACTCTCGCGCTAGATATTTCGGGTTGGGGTTAACATCTGACCAATCTGCTGTCAAGGTTTCTAGTTTGCTCTCAGCCATGGCGGGGGTAATGGTTACCAAATGGACACCAAGTACTATCGGTGTCAGTGGTAATGCACCGCAAAATTTTTTCACAAATCTCCTCACACAACAAAAATAAGTTGAATTTTGTCCTTCTATGGAACAACCCTGATGTTGTTATTCACAGCTTCGATGGCTCGGTTAGCAACATCTTCCGGTATCCGAGTGTACTGTAGATCTTCGTTCAAGTCTTGACCGTCAGTCAGAATCCAATTTATCAGGTCTTTAACCCCTTGGGCTAGTTCTGGTTTAGGATACTTTTCGTAGACAAACAGCCAAGTTATACCTACAATTGGATATCCCTCTTCTGGGTCATCTATATTTTCGATGGTGAAGTCATCATTGAACTGCACATTGTCTAGGGCTTTATTCGCTTGATCAACGGTAGGCTTGACGTAGCGACCAGCTTGGTTTTCCAGCCTGGCCATTGGTAGGTTAAGCTGTTTAGCATAACTCGCTGGTACATAGCCAATGGCACCGTCAATTCGCTTAACTTCGCTAGCTACTGGTCCATTTCCCGGAACACTAGAGAAGACCTTAAAGCCCCAATTAGGTTTTCTACTGGCTCGGATTCTGCCATTAGTAATTTCATTCAAATATTTAGTAAAAATAAAGCTAGTACCGCTACTACCTGAGTGGACAACTACTTGGATCTTCCGGTTCGGGAGGCGGGAGTTTACTTGCTTCCAATTAGAAATTTGACCTGAAAAAATTTTACCCAGAGTGTCTCGAGATAGCTTAACATCGGTGGTTATCCCTTGTAGATTATAAACCACAGCCAAAGACCCCCCAGCTGTTGGTACCATCAACAAACCCCGTTTCATGGAGTTTCTCTCTACAGGAGTTGGAATTACATTGCTCGCTCCGAAGTCAACGGACTGATTCAGAAATCGTCTAATTCCACCACCACTGCCAATAGCACTGTATTTGAGCTTTACATCTGTTGTTTCTTCTTGGTATTCTCTAAAGTAACGGCGATAAAGGGGTTCAGGAAATGTAGCTCCCCCACCAGTCAGGGATTGAGCGATCGCACCACTGATAGAACCAAAGCCAACGGTAACGGTTACCGCTGTTGCTGTTAAAACCTTTTGCAAAAAAAATTGATAGCCAATCATTAATGTATCCTTAATTTATTCTAGTATTACAATTTTTAGTATTCTTAATCCTATAGATTACGCGATCGCTGAAAGCGGGACTTCGTCCATCGCGTCAATAACAATGTAAGCATTCAGCGGTCAGCCGTGAGCTGTCAGCCTTCAGCTAAAAGCTCACGCTATGGAACCGTCAGCTGATGGTGTTGCTCAAAAGGCACCGGTGGTTTATGTGACTCATGACCAAACCGAAGCAATGACCCTCTCAACTAAGATTGCGGTGTTATCTG
>NZ_JAAHFV010000388.1:0-5836 GCF_010672755.1 Moorena sp. SIO1F2 | reverse complement strand
CCCATAGATTTCGGAGAAAACTGCGTCTCGGCGTCGTTGTACCTCGCTCAGATAATCGGCTGCCTCCTCTCCGGCTACGTGGCCACGAAGTGAGGCACAAAGCGAGAAAACACTGAACCGGACATTGGCCTGAAGTAGTAGATTAGCAGAGCAGATTAGGAGTTGAGCACATCACTTACACACTAAGCTCAATCACACCAAGCTCAATCAATGGTGTAAGGTTCTGGTAAAGGGCAGTAGGTTATGTGACTAAGCCGTAGTACAATATAAAATGATGAATGAATGGGCAAAAAGCCAACTGTAGCAATATCTCACTTGGGGTGCGAGAAAAATCGCATTGATACCGAACATATGCTGGGTCTGCTGGTGCAGGCAGGATACCAGGTAGATGCCAATGAAGAATTAGCTGAGTATGTTATTGTAAATACCTGTAGTTTTATAGAAGAAGCGCGGCGAGAATCAGTGCGCACGCTGGTAGAACTGGCGGAAGCTGATCAAAAAATTGTGATTACCGGCTGTATGGCTCAACACTTCCAAAGCCAACTATTGGAAGAGTTGCCAGAGGCAGTGGCAGTGGTGGGAACCGGGGACTACCATAAAATAGTAGATGTAATCCAAAGAGTAGAAACAGGCGATCGCGTTCAAGAGGTTTCTACTGAACCAACCTACATTGCTGACGAAACAACGCCACGCTACCGAACAACTTCTGAAGGGGTTGCTTACCTGCGGGTCGCAGAAGGGTGTGATTACCGCTGTTCCTTCTGTATAATTCCGCACCTCCGGGGAAAGCAGCGATCGCGTACCATAGAATCCATTGTTGCGGAAGCCGAGCAGTTGGCATCTCAAGGGGTTCAAGAGCTGATTTTAATTTCCCAAATCACCACCAACTATGGTTTAGACATATACGGCGAACCGAAACTGCCAGAACTGTTGAGAGCATTAGGTGAAGTAGACATCCCCTGGATTCGGATCCACTACGCCTATCCCACCGGTTTAACCCCATCCGTCATAAAAGCCATTCAGGAAACTCATAATGTTCTTCCTTATCTCGATTTGCCTCTACAGCACTCCCATCCAGAAATCCTCCGCTCCATGAACCGTCCTTGGCAGGGACGAGTAAATGACGCTATAATCACGCAACTAAAAACTGCACTTCCTGATGCAGTGTTGCGAACCACCTTTATTGTCGGGTTTCCCGGCGAGACAGAGCAGCACTTTGAACACTTGCTGGAATTTGTCCAGCATCATGAATTTGACCATGTTGGAGTGTTTACCTTTTCTGCGGAGGAGGGAACAGCAGCATACAAATTGCCTAATCAGTTGCCCCAAGGGGTGATGGATGCCAGACGGGATGCCCTGATGGCAGTTCAACAACCGATTTCCTTGAAAAAAAATCAAAACTGTCTGGGCAAGATAGTTGATGTTCTCATAGAACAAGAAAATCCCTTAACGGGTGAATTTATTGGTCGCAGTGCCAGGTTTGCCCCTGAGGTGGATGGATTGGTCTACGTTCAAGGTGATGCCTCTTTAGGAACCATAGTATCAGTAGAAATTACTGATTGTGATTTCTACGACTTGTATGGTTCTGTAGTACTACCTCCGTAAACAAGCCACAGGCTTTAACTAGGGGCTGGAATTAAACACTCCACCACTAGGGCAAGTAATCTGGTCAATCCTGAACCAGACATAATCCTTGGTCTTTTAGATTATGGAGCTTTTCACAAGGCCTCTAGCCTTATCAAAAGCAGGTGTCTGTCGCCCATAGTAATGGCACACTAAAGCGCACACTAAACGGCAGCGTAAACGGCACACTTAAAAGACCTGCTTAGGGGGTAAAAACTAGCTGAGCGGTGCATCAATTCAGCTTTGAGGGTCAAATTTGGGATGATTTAACCCACCCCAATCCAACGGGCAATACCTAGCTAAGGAGCCACCCTCAACCTGACAACTGTGTCTAGGGCATTAACCATTGCGTCTGTAAGACGTGTTCTAGTGGGATGAACCTAATCTCAAGCTTTTAGACACACTAAATAGGTCGCAACAGACCCCAGCTGATGGTGAAGCGCGATGCAGCCCCGACCTGAGGGGGTTTAAGCCAAAGCGCGACTGCCTATGGGACAAGGTGCAACTTAGGAGTTGATGCCTATCAACAGGTGCGACCCGTGGCGAATTTAATTCGCCAACGGAAAGCGCACCTAACCAAATGGGTGGAAACTAAACCGCTTTCTACTCATCTAATCTCATCATAGGTTTGTCAAGGCAAAAACCATGGTGAGTAAAACCTGAAGGCTCACTGTCTTTATAGCCATGACAGTGTTTCCTCACACGTTCAACTACTAACTTTCTGACTTACCAGAAAAAAACCACAACTAACCAACGAAAAATCGAAAAATAACTTATGACCGTTTCTTTCCAAAGCCTGGGATTGTCTGAAGCTTGTGTAAGCCAACTCGAAAAAATCGGCTTCACTACACCTACTACTATCCAAGCCCAAGCTATTCCTGAACTGCTCAATGGCCATGATGTACTCGGTATGTCTCAAACCGGTACTGGCAAAACAGCAGCGTTTTCCCTACCAATGCTAGATCGCATTGACTTGGACAAGCGAACCGTACAAGCCTTAATTCTAACCCCAACCCGAGAGTTAGCCCAGCAAGTTAACCAAGCGATTCGGGACTTCAGTGAGGACCGTCGATTGCATATACTAACCGTCTGCGGTGGTCAGTCCATTGAGCGGCAAATTCGGATGCTGTACAAAGGCGCTCAGATTGTGGTAGGAACTCCCGGACGGGTGATTGACTTGCTAGACCGGGGAGACCTGAAGCTGGAAAACCTGAGCTGGGTGGTACTCGATGAAGCGGATGAAATGTTAAGCATGGGCTTTATCGATGATGTTAAGAAAATCCTGCAACAGACTCCCGAAGAGCGTCAGACTACTTGCTTCTCAGCAACTATGCCCCGGCCAATTCAGGACCTAGTCAGCAAGTTCCTGAAATCCCCCGTCACTGTTAAAGTTCAGCAATCGAAAGCAGCACCAGCGCGCATTGAACAGCGAGTTTACATGGTACCCCGTGGCTGCTCAAAAATCAGGGCTCTCCATCCGATTCTGGAACTGGAAGACCCAGAAGCTTCAATCATTTTTGTGCGAACACGAAAAGCGGCTGCTGAACTAACCAACCAATTACAAGCGGCTGGTCACAGTGTGGATGAGTACCACGGTGATTTGAGTCAGAGTCAGCGGGAGCGGTTATTGTATCGGTTCCGGAAAAATCAAGTGCGTTGGGTAGTAGCAACCGATATTGCTGCCCGTGGTCTAGATGTGGATCATCTGACCCATGTGATCAATTTTGACCTGCCAGATCAAGTAGAAAGCTATATTCACCGCATTGGTCGTACCGGTCGTGCTGGTAAGACAGGAACAGCAATTACCCTGATTCAACCCTTTGAACGCCGTAAACTCTACCAGATTGAGCGCAAGGTGCGGCAACGGTTGGAAGTTACCCGGATTCCGACGCGCTCACAAATTGAAGCCCGGCGCTTAGAAAGACTGCAGGCAGAGTTACGGGAAGCTTTATCAGGGGAACGGATGGCTTCTTTCTTGCCAGTTGTACGGGAGTTGGAAGAAGAATATGATGCTCATGCGATCGCAGCGGCAGCATTGCAGTTGTTCTATGACAAAACTCAACCCCCCATTAGTGACGATATCGAAGAACGAATGGTGGAACGTCCCAAACTGCGGCTTAACACAGACAAACGCCATCGGTCAGAAAAACCGAGAAAGCCTGTGATTCAGAATCAGTCAAGATAAGATAGACAAAGATGAAGTGTAAAGGATGAAGGCGTATTGGATGAAGTAGCACAATATACCAGTTGCTGAGTAAGCAATAAAAATCAATGGAAGGGTTGACAAATCATAACCTTCATGCTTCATACTTCATGCTTCATACTTCACACTTCACACTTGATACTTCACCCTGAATACTTCCCTAACCAAACGTGGCTTTAAGTCTGTCTGTTTCTACTTCACTCAACTGGCCTGGCTTAGTTGAGGCTTACCGTCCTTATTTGCCAGTCACTGACTCCACACCAGTGGTAACCTTACTCGAAGGTAACACTCCTTTAATTCCTGTCCCCACTATTGCCAAAATTATTGGCAGAGGAGTAAAGGTACTGGTGAAATATGACGGTCTCAATCCTACCGGTAGTTTTAAAGACCGGGGCATGACCATGGCGATTTCAAAAGCTAAGGAAGCAGGAGACCAAGCGGTAATCTGTGCTAGTACCGGAAATACCTCGGCATCAGCAGCAGCCTACGCTCGTCGGGGGGGAATGCGGGCATTTGTGATTGTTCCTGATGGTTATGTGGCTCTGGGGAAATTAGCCCAAGCGTTGGTATATGGAGCAACAGTAATAGCGATTAAGGGAAATTTTGATGACTGCTTGAAAATTGTCCAGGAAATGGCATCAAAGTATCCGGTGACCTTGGTCAATTCCCTCAATCCTTATCGCTTAGAAGGTCAAAAGACAGCTGCGTTTGAGATAGTGGACAACTTAGGTGATGCTCCTGATTGGCTGTGCATACCAGTGGGCAATGCTGGCAATATTTGTGCCTACTGGATGGGATTTTGCGAGTACCATCAGCAGGGGAAATGCGATCGCTTACCCCAAATGATGGGATTTCAAGCATCTGGAGCATCTCCGATTGTCGCTGGCAAAGTCCTAGAGCATCCCGAAACCATTGCAACGGCAATTCGGGTGGGCAACCCGGCTAGCTGGGAAAAAGCGATCGCAGCCCAAGAAGCTAGTAAAGGGGCATTTAATAGCGTTACCGATCAAGAAATTTTAGATGCCTATCGGTTATTGGCATCCCAAGAAGGAATTTTTTGTGAACCAGCTAGCGCTACATCAGTCGCTGGTTTGTTGAAAGTAAAAGACGAGGTACCCACAGGAGCAACCGTGGTTTGTGTACTGACAGGTAATGGTCTTAAAGATCCAGATACTGCCATCGAACACAGCAAAAACCCATTGACAGAAGGGATTGAGCCCACAACTGCTGCTGTGGCAGAGGTGATGGGGTTAAAGCCGAAAGAGGCTTAAAGATGAGTGGTAACGTCAGTTGTTATGTTGTTCGCCTTTGGCGTTCCCGAAGGGTAGGTTAACCGGTTGAAGGTTAACCGGTTGAAGGTTGTTCGCGTAGCGTGGCCAATAGGCCAAGGTTCGTCGGTTGTTGGCGTAGCGTGGCCAATAGGCCAAGGTTCGTCGGTTGTTGGCGTAGCGTGGCCAATAGGCCAAGGTTCGTCGGTTGTTGGCGTAGCGTGGCCTATTGGCCAAGGTTCGATGGTCTTATAGCGCTACCTTTCTGTATCCCGACTCCCGACTCCCGACTCCCGACTCCCGACTCCCGACTCCCGACTCCCGACTCCCTATAACCCAAGACTAAAGTCCCTGATCCAATTGAGAGCTGCTATATAAAGTGGGATAATCTAAAAGTCTAGTTCTCTCAAACCCAATTGGCAGTCGATTTAATCGACTTAATTCCTTATCAATGTGATTAATAAAGTATTTCATTTCTCTAGGATTGCCATCGATATCTTGACCTGTGACTAAGTAGCTAGTTACCTCATTCTCTAGAGACGCATAGTTCAGGTATAACTGTTTGTTATTGACAATACTGTCCTCATACCGGAATAATCCAGGAAGATTTCCAAACAGAATAGCTGAGGCTGAAACCACTACGAAGATATTAATCACATAAGGGTGAGTACTATTCCAACCTGATCGAATAATAAACAGTAAACAAATTCCTGCTACAATTGCTGTATGTCTAAGTTAATGA
>NZ_JAAHFV010000387.1:0-5813 GCF_010672755.1 Moorena sp. SIO1F2 | reverse complement strand
TCACGGCGGTCTTTCGACCTGATGATGTCGAGGTAACAGTTTCTCATGCCAGCTAAAGCTAAAACCTTAGTGACTAAACTTTCTGAATCGGTCTTTGCTAAAATTTGGTATAATCCTGAAGATACCGAGTATTAAAACCTATAATTTTGGTAATCTTATTCAGTTTATGTGCTGTTTTACTTAACTGGAAAAAAGCGATTGATTAGTACAACAAAATTTGGTAATAAAGGAGAAGTTAACTCATCCTGATCAAATAAGGTAGCAACTAGAGTTAATTTTCCCTTGTCTCGGCGATATACCTCTACTTGCTTACGAAAACGATCGACAATCCAATATTCTTTTACCCCTTGAATTGAATATAACTTGACTTTAACTTCGCGGTCGCGTTTTTCGTTGTCAATACCTTTAGAAATTACTTCCACCACTAATTCAGGTGCTGCCGTAAGATGTCCGGCTTCATCTTCTATTTGAGCTAATCTTTCTTGGCTTACCCACACTACATCAGGAATCACATTATCGGCATCTGAGAAGATAATTCCGGGAGTAATAATAGTTTCTCCATTACCTGTTGATTCTGACCAATTATTCAAATAACTAAAAATTCTGCCACAAATTTGTTGATGTCGTCGGTGAGGCGTTCGAGTCACAAATAATTCTCCTTCAATTATTTCGTAGATTGTCCCTTCAGAGTGAGGCAATAGTTCTAAATCATCGATTCTCCAACTGACTCTATCAATCGTTTCAGTCATACCAATTCTCCTGATTTAATCTGTCTTAATTTTATCAATTTTGGCAGATAGGGATCCGTGTAGGAATTGTGATAATTTTTGATGCCATATTCCCTACTCCCGTCTTGATGCAAAGCGCGAGTGGGGGAAACCCCCAAGACCGCGCTGCATCGCTACTCCCTACTCCCTACTCCCTGTTCCCTATTCCCTGTTCCCTTTGCTAGATAAGCTAATCCCTCATCCTGAGGAGGAAAGTGTTGCGCCACCCTTAAGTCATTCATAACCTCATTCACCGCCTTAATCGCCTTCCACAGTTGACAACGTGTCGGTATGGTGGAGTTCATAGCTCGAACTGTTCTGGATCTATGCCCTTTGCTTTTAACTGCTCCAACAATGCTTGCAACGAAGCTTCTGCCTGTTCTGCTCGTTGTGATGCCTGTTGTTTTTCCAGCCTTTCAAGCTCCAAAGCTTCCTCTGCTTGCTCTAAAGCTTCCTCTGCTTGCTCTGCTCGTTGACGTTCTTGTTCTGCCTGTTGTTGAGCGAGATCTTTGAGCTCAATAATTTCCAAATACGTAGCAAAACGCTCACCATTGGGATAATACAGCACCAAGTCCGAGCCTACTAACTCAAACCTAATTCCTAAACGGGGACTAACCCAACCAAGCATCTGGGGGATTGGTTCTAACTTTTCGGCTGTTCGCAACCAGCCTTTTAGTTTTGCTCTATTTGGATCATAGAGATAGTACTCTTCTACTCCATGGGTCCGGTAAAACTTGAGTTTATCGTCCTCTAATTCCTTGATGGTATTAGTTAATGAGGCAATTTCAAAGACCACCTGGGGATTAATGTTATCTTCAACCCAGGTTTTGTAGGAACGCCGATGCCCTTTCGGTCTACCCAAGACCACCATCACATCGGGGGCTTGGTTGATTTTGGGTTGTCCTTGTTCTGGATACCACAACAAATCCCCGGCAACAAACACATTGGGGTCATCTTTGAATAGGGCTTCCAGGCCATACTTAATGGTGGTAATTAGTTCAAATTGAAGGGTATTGTCCGCCAAGGGTTTGCCGTCACTTTCGGGATAGAAGATGTCATCGGTAGTGGGATGGAGCTGCTGAACCATAGGAAAAACCTTTACCAGAGCTGATAAGCCTATTTTATAGCAGTTCTCAATTGGGTCAGGTACATTTTTGATTTTAGGTAACAGCCAACAGCCAACAGGCAACAGGAAAAAAATCCTGTGTACCTCATTACTCTGAGAAACGCTATATTAACCCGAACTGACGTTATTTAGTGAGAGCATTCATTGCCAATAGACCTGTTGCAAAAGCCATTTTTAGCCCAGGAAATCTGTGGGATTCAGACCACTTTTGCAAAACGTCTAATCAGGGCATCTTCATTCAGGACTGGATGTTATTACGTGCTTTCTGCTTAATATCTGCAAAAGTGCTAGGGGAGAATTCACCCCGTTCAGCCGCTTCTATTCTCGGCTTGAGAAAGGCAGACAGTTGAGCCAGGGCTTCTTCGGAGCTTAGTTCTGGGTTGATGGGCACATCAGGCAGACAGCGTTCAAGCACATATTCCTTAATAGTTTTGCCGCTCAGGGCTGCGTTCGCGAAGCGGTTCTAAAGGAACATCGCTTTGAGCTTCTGATGCTGTTCTGGGGTGATCTCAATAGAAAGCCTAGGTATGGGAAATCCCTATGTTGTGCAACAACAAGAACATCTTAGGAAAATAAAAACATTTGTACAATAACAACTTTTGTTGCTTATCCGCGTCCCCGCGTTTCCCCTCTCCCCATTGATGATTAATAAAACATCACCTTACCTAACTAAATCCCTTCCATATCACTCATAAGACGCGATGGTATATGCATTTTATGGGCATACAGGACTTCCACCAGGATGGTTGCGTTATCTTCTAAGCGGAACAGCACCGCATGGGGAAAACCTTGCAAGCGCCATTTTCTGAATTGATAGACTTGCAGATCCTCGTATCCTTCTCCGGCATCGTAGAGAGCGCAAGCATAGGGATTGTTTTTGATGAAATCCAAGGCTTGCTCTACGGCGGCGATGAATCGTTCGGCCACATCTACTCCAGCACGGTTTTTTTGACACTCCCCGTCCTTTAAGGACGGGGATTCTTACTTCAACGAGCTGTCTTGCGTATAGCAGGTCGGAACCAAAAAAAGTAGAGGACAATTCGACCTAAGAGATTAAACTAAGCCGAAGGGTCGCCCCTTCGACTCGTCTCCAAAACCGTACGTGAGAGTTTCCCCTCATACGGCTCCTCATCATAGAAACCATTGTCATTGGTACCTCTAGAACGGATTAGTATCTAACTCGGATGAATCGATTTTCTTTCCGTGCTTTGTATCGTGGCAATGTAGGTGAAGTAACTCTAGATTTTTGTCTGAGTTGTTTCCACCGAGTGAACGTGGTGTTATATGGTGCTTTTCCATCAAATCTCCATCCCTGAAGGTAAGACCACAATGAGCACATACCCCTTTTTGCCTTTTCAAAAGTCTTCCCTTTTGACTGGTCATTTCGGGGTGTTTCTGCATTCTAGTATTCCAATAAATTAGGTCGCCGTCGAATGGACTCCGGGTACCTTTGACCTTCACGTGTCTGACTATTTTGGTCTTTGCGTGTTTTGGGAGGTAATTTTCCTCGTTGGTCATAAATACCCAGTTATCAATCTTCGGTGCTTCCCAAGGTTTCTTAGGTTTTTCAACCTTAGTCCCCCAGTATTTCTTGTTTACCCAGGTTTTTGATTTGTTTGGATGTCTCCTGTATCCCCATCTTTGAAGTTTGTTCCAGAGTAAGTTGTCTATGTCTTGGTAGGTTTCCTTACTACAGGCTGAACTGTAGTAGTTACACCATCCTCTTACAATAGGTTTTAGATGCTCGATTAGGGCTATCTGTGGGGCGGCTCTGTGTCTGTCTATTTTTGATGAGAGCCGCTCATAATACTCTTTTACATTCTCTTTTGATGGTTTGATGATGGTCTTAAAACCTTGCTTTGACTGATGTTTACCAGCTTTGTATTGACGTATATTAAATCCAAGGAAGTTGAATCCGTCGAAAGTATGAGTAATTCTAGTCTTGCTTGGTTTTAGTTCCAAACCCATGTGTTTTAGCCATTCATTGATGATTTTGCAGCATTCTTCTATCACTTCCTGGTTTTTGTGCATGATGACGAAATCATCAGCATATCGAACTAAGTTGAGTTCCTTTCTGTTTGCATGTTTTCTTCCAGGCAGACTTTCGGAATACTCTTTGATATGTTCTTCCATTCCGTGGAGGGCTATATTTGCTAAGAGTGGGGATATTATTCCACCCTGTGGGGTACCCTCTTTTGTAGGAGAGAATGTGCCCTTATCCATTACACCAGCTTTTAGCCAGGACTTAATTAAACGTCTCATGGATGGATAAGTATTCAGTTTTTTAAGAAGGCTATCGTGGTTGATTTTATCAAAGCATTTCGCAATATCGGCATCTAAAACCCATTTCGGTTTTTGTCTGATACTGTTAAATATGGCCTCGATAGCATCATGACATGAGCGTCCTGGTCTAAACCCGTAGGAGTTGGGTTCAAATTTTGCCTCCCATTCAGGCTCAATAGCTTGTTTTGCGAGGGCTTGTAATCCACGGTCGTAGATGGTGGGTATCCCTAAAGGTCGTTTTTCCGTTCTTCCAGGCTTGGGTATCCAGACCCTTCTAGTTGGTTGTGCCTTTTTCTGGATTTTTAGGCTAGCTGCTAAGGTGAGACGTTGCTTATTGGTTAAAGCTTTTTGTCCATCTATTCCGGCAGTTTTCTTGCCTTTATTTTCCTGGGTTACCCGTCTGACCGCAATCATTTTTGCAGACCAGGAATTCATCAGAGTCTTTTGCAACTTTCTTACCACGCAGATGTTGCCACGTTGGGAGGCTCGGTATATTCGTTTTTGTAACTTAAAGATGGTCATTTCTAGCTTTCGCCAGTTGACTTTCTTCCATTCCGACTGTGGGGCGAACCCCCTAGTTTTAGACTTGTTCATTACTACTTACAACCATACCTTTTCCTATAACGTGAGTCTGTCTGCATATCCTAGGCATTACCCTAGGCGTTGGCTTTTGACTCTATCTTTCTCCCATAGGACTTGCGGCTAACTACCTACTCAACAATCGACCTTGCTCAGAGTCTGTATGGGAGTTACTTCGTTCCTGATAACCATTCTTTGAACTGTTAGGGTGATACTCTCCACCGGGAATTGGGGGAAATCGTTATAAGAACCAAAAATCTTATAACCCCCTTCTATTACATTCCTTTGGACTTTTGTCACTTGCAGCGTTTCAGCCTGATTACGCTACTTTCCTCTAACGATGGTTTTGGCGTATCTTCCTTGTGTACCCATAAGTTCTTTGCCTGTTACTAACTCCATCTTGGGCTGATAGGGCTTCACTACTCGACCCCGCTTTACCCCAGGGTTGTTAAGTTCTGAAGTAGGGGTAGGGCTGTCACTCGGATTTCACGAGGGTCAGAAATTACCGAAAGAATAGTGCAGCCTTTATGGTCAGCAGGTTAGGCATCATAGGAGTAAGGTTTTGTACTAAGGCTGCACTATTCTAAGGTTTTGTCTCCGGGTTGGTTTTTCACCACCATGGTTATCAAGTTGTCATGGTTTATACCATGCGGTTAATCCCCCAATACCTTTATATGGTATGGTTTCTAACCAACGAATCGCACTTTAGATCTTAGGATCTAGGTTTCGGTGTGCCGGAAACGAAACCTTAGTAGAGTGGAGCCTTAGTTAATAAGTTTTGACCCTTTTTCTCATAGCCAGTCCCCTGTAAAGGCTCCACTCTACTTACGGTAACTTCAAACCCCACCGTACCTTTCTTTTTTATAAATAGATAGATACTTTTTTTATCTAATTTTTCACAGGCGTTAAAGTCGTTAGACTTAATTACGCAATATGTATCTATTACATATTTTTTACGTTGCCTACTTATTGTTAGACAGTATCTTTCTACAACAAATTATTGCTTATGCTTTTATTATAGCACATATAATGAAAGCCGTCCTTCTAGGACGGCTTTA
>NZ_JAAHFV010000386.1:0-5866 GCF_010672755.1 Moorena sp. SIO1F2 | reverse complement strand
TAAACTTACTAAGTCCTAAGTCTGCTACACTTAGCAACTGTTCTACCCGCTAACTGTAGGTAGAAATAAAGTGAAGACAGATTCTAGATATCTAGAATCTGTTAAGTCTTTAAACGAAAATTCAGGAGAATAAAATGACAACAGCTACAACAGATATGGATCCGATACGGGCAACCATAGCCAAGTGGTATTTGAAGGAAATTTGGGGCTGGGATCTCGATAAAATGGCTAAAGTCGAAGAGCTATCCAACTCTATACAGCTCGAGACCATGCTAAAGTCCCTTCTTATTGCTGCAAATGGCGATGGAGAACTCTCAGAAGCGGAGAGAAAGTGGGTGATTGGACGGGGAGCAACCGCTGGAGCATCAGAGTCCTTATTGAAAGAGCTAGAAACCTATCCCGCCAACCAAGACATCTCGGAAGTCGTGACCAGTACCCCAGTCACCAGCAAGGGTCGTAGAGCAATAATTTACATTGCCATCAAGGCGGCTGCTTCGGATGCAGAATATGCGGAAGGGGAAAAGGCAACCATCCGCAAGATGGCCAAAGCCATCGACATCTCCGAAGAAGTTGTTAAGGAAATTGAAGACCTCTGTCTGGAAGAAGAGCGCATCAAGCAGAAGCGTATTTCCCTCTGTTTGCCTGAGGGTGACCCCTATAATTAGCGTCTGCGGCCATTAAACTAAGCGGTAGTGCGAAAGATCTAGTGGTTTGGCTACGGTCTGGTAAAGGTAACGGAAGCTAAAATCACCAATTGTGTACCACTACCAACTCCCCAAAGCTTTCATAAGGTAGTAGCAGCACCATAGTGACTCGGTTATGGAAATACTTGAATGAACAACTATCTTGGATATCGATATAATTGAGAGTTTCTGTCCCGGCTTCGCTCCTCGAACCTTTGATCCTCGTATCTTCGCTCCTCGTATCGTTGAGGATTGTTGTTCCAGTTCATATCCCAACGCAGATCCCTTTCAAATTGGTGCAAAATCCTGCCCAAAACATCTTTCATATTCTCATTATCGTCATAGTTGTAGGTACGACACTCCCTGGTGTTGTAGTAGTTACGGCGGTCTGCAACCTGACGCCGCTGACCTCTGTAGCGGCGACCGTAATATCCATGACGATAGCCACGGCTAAACTCGCCCCCTGCGGTGCGCTCTTCATAAGCTATACCCCTCCTGGCATCACGTCGCCCCTCCTGATAACCATCATCGTAAGCTTCACGATGGTTAGCTGCATCCTTCTCAACGTAGTAACGAGGGACACTGTAACAGTATCTGATTTGATCCGCTTTTACTGGGGGAGCAAACAACAGAAGTCCCGAGAGTGTAGCGAACATGAGTAGAGTACTAGAACCGATTTTTTTCATTGTTGAACCTCGTCATATATTTGGGATATTTGTTCTCTAGATATCCGTAAATACACTGTAGGTTCCATAAATTTCCAATCTCGAAATAAAACTTAATATTAATAAGACGAAAAGATATAGGTAAACTTAACCAAAAACCTCGGTATATTCTCACTAATTTACAGAATTTGGCAGCAGCCTTAAAGAGCAGGTAAAATTCGATCGCTTGCTCTGTTAACGTGGGATTAAGTGCTAAAAATGACTATTCGGATTGGCAACGGTTACGATATCCATAAATTGGGCAAAGGTCGCCGTCTGATTATCGGAGGTGTGGAAATTCCTCATGAATTGGGATTAGTCGGTCACAGTGATGCCGATGTCCTGACTCACGCCATAATGGACGCCATGCTGGGAGCCTTGAGTTTGGGCGATATTGGTCATTATTTCCCCCCAACTGACGAAAAATGGGCGGGTGCGGATAGTTTGGTATTGTTGAGTCAGGTAAATCAGTTGATCCAATCCCATGGCTGGGAGATTGGCAATATTGATTCGGTGGTGGTGGCGGAGCGTCCTAAGCTTAAGCCTCATATTAAGACCATGCGCGATCGCTTAAGTGTAGTCCTAGACCTGAAGCCTGACCAAATTGGCATTAAGGCAACCACTAATGAAAAGTTGGGTCCGGTAGGACGTGAGGAGGGAATTGCCGCTTATGCTGTAGCCTTGTTAGTGGGAGATTGATCGGAAATTCGGAAATAGTGATTGAATGGTTATTGCGATCGCATTTCTAGATCAAATACTCAGCTTCTATAAATAATGGTTAAAACCTCTTCTAACTGGCCCAGTTTGTTGCAACAGTTGTTGGATGGGCAATCGTTATCCAGTGACCAGGCATCACAACTGATGCAGGGATGGTTGAATGAAGAAATTCCCACCGTCTTATCTGGCGCACTTTTGGCAGCTATCCAGGCTAAAGGAGTATCCGCTACCGAATTGGCAGGGATGGCTCAGGTGCTACAATCCCAGTCTTTGCAAAAGACAACCATTGAACACAACCAACCCGTTATTGATACTTGTGGTACCGGTGGGGATGGCGCGTCTACGTTTAATATCTCTACCGCAGTAGCCTTCGTAGTGGCGGCGGCTGGAGTGCTGGTGGCTAAGCATGGTAATCGTTCTGCCTCTAGTAAGGTCGGTTCCGCTGATGTGCTCGAAGCCCTAGGAGTAAATTTATCAGCAGCACCGGACAAGATTCAGGCAGCCCTGGATGAGGTAGGGGTAACCTTTCTGTTTGCTCGGGGTTGGCATCCAGCCATGAAAGCAGTGGCACCATTACGGCAAACCCTCAAAGTACGAACAGTGTTTAACTTGTTAGGACCATTGGTAAATCCCTTGCGTCCCACCGGTCAGGTAATTGGTGTCTATGCTCCCAACTTTGTAGAAACTGTAGCGCAATCGTTGTGTTTAATGGGTACTCCCAACGCAATAGTTCTCCATGGCAGGGAAAAATTAGATGAGGCGGGATTGGCAGATGAAACTGACTTGGCACTGCTATCGGGGGGTGAGGTGCGACTTTTGAGTCTGAATCCGGAACATCTCGGTCTAACTGCTGCCCCGACTGAGTCCCTACGAGGGGGTGATGTAGCGGAAAATGGAGCAATTTTACGGAATGTTTTGCAAGGTAAAGGAACACCAGCCCAGCAGGATGTGGTGGCATTAAATGCTTCATTAGCCCTTCAAGTCGCCGGTGTTATACCTCTCGAAGACCACACAGCAGGGATTGCTATGGCAAAGGATGTTATGGCGAGCGGTGCCCCTTGGTTAAAGTTAGAGCAATTGGTGAAGTTTTTAGCTTAACTCACCAGCAGCCCCAGGTCTGACTTGTCAGGGTAACCTGGGATTAATGGCTGAGGGTGCTACCCAATGTCGAGATCCGAAGTTAGCTATTCCCTATTCCCTTCACCCAGCGCTATAGTTAATGACTGGAGATATTTTCCCCACTCCACTGCCAACGGAATTTCTGTAAAGGGAATTTTGACTGGATCTATGGGTTTGAGGAATTGAAATTCTAATGCGATCGCACGACCTTTATCCGGTGGTTGCTCTAAGTCAACCACTTGATTATCAACTAGCAAGTTGATTGATTTAACGTCTTTGAGGGAAAAGGTTTCTAGATTTACTGGTTCATTTCTAGTGGGTTTGCCCCAAGTCAGGTCACTGCCGTTCTGACCAAGCACCGCATAGATATCATACTTTGCCCGTTCAAACTGTTCAGCCCAGCGGCGATAAGCTTCAATCTTTTGGTATTCGTTCCAACCTGACCAGGCCAGCCAGCAAAATGCTGCTAGCAGAGGTAACCATAGTAAACCACGTTCCATTCAGTTTTTTGGATCTTTACAACTAAACTATAGTAAGAATATATAGCAGTTCTGAATTGCTTGAAGTACCTCGTCCTAGATTTTAGGGAGTAGGGAGTAGGGAGTAGGGAGTAGGGGTCATAAAATTAAATCGACCCCATAAGTTATGATTGCTGATAGCTGACCGCTCAAAGTAGCTTTCTGATTACTTAACCAACCCGCTAGGTTTGTTGCCAGTTCATACGGTTGCGAATCAAGGTTTCTGTCATCTTCGCTAACTGGTCTAGTTTAGCTTTCTTTTCCGTCGCACTTTTCTCATAGTTGCGCTTCCGCATCAAAGCCGCACGGGCTAAGTCTTCTCTATTGTTTTTAATAGCTTGAATTGCCACTTGCTGCCAGGCATTGATTTCTTTAAGTTCCTGTTTATACTTAGGTTGAATCTCATCCCAAACCACCCTGAGATCAGATAATGCTTGATTAAGTAACTGAGTTGTATCGTCTTGCTTTGCTCCCTGAAGTGCTTGTTTTATAGCTTCGTACAAACCCTCGATATTCGTATTACTAATTACCGGGATAAAATCCTTGACTTGCTGGCTTTCATTTTTCCCAGTCTTGCACCAATTAGCAAAGTGTTCACAGTTATTAAAAATTAGGTTATATTGCCTTTCCCCTAATCGACTTTCTGCCCGACGAATCACAACATCTGGAATTAAACAAACTGAGTACTGTTTGACATAAATTTTTGTTTCACCTAGAGCAAAGGTAGCCATAGAATTACGTTCAATTGTCTCAGTTTTTTTGCGGTAGTGGATCACACTACCGTCTCCACAGTCAATACCATGATGTTGGTAAACCCCTTCAAAGTTAAGAAACTTTTGGAATACGTAAATTTGATCTCCTCGCGCCATTATTTTATCTTGGTTTTATCCGGCACTAATCAACTCAAGTTTATCAAAACTATAGCCCTCCATTATCAAAGGAGACATCCTCCTTACTGGGAATTATCGGCATTTGATCAGAATCAGAAACATCTACTGAATTATTACCTTGTGGCTGCTGGCGGCGTATCCGAATTTGGTTTAGGCGCGCTCCAGAAGCAGACACAACGGTCAATTCTAGATTTTCATAATTTAAGGTTTCACCGGGTACAGGAATTTTCTGAAACTTGTCGAGCAGAAAACCGCCCAAAGTGTGATAGTCATCAATTACAGGTAGGTTTAAATCCAAAAGTTCGTTGACTTCTTCGATATTCATCTGAGCTTGCACCAGGAAGGTATACTCGTCCAGAATTTGTACCGTCAAGTCCTGGGTTATGTCAGATTCAGGTCCATCACCAATAATTTCAGCAATTAAATCCTTGAGGGTGACTAATCCAGCTGTACCTCCAAACTCATCCACCACCATCACCATTGCCAAATGCGATCGCTGCATCATCGGCAGTAATTCACTCAATGGGGTAGTTTCTGGGACAAACTTAGCTGGGCAAACCAACAATTTAATCGGTGTCTGAAGTCCTAGCTTCCCTTTAGATAAAGGTTTAGCCAATTTTTTGAAGTCGATAATGCCACGAATATCATCTAGGGATGCCCCAATCACAGGATAGCGAGAGTGACTAGTCTTGGCAACTTCCTCTAACAAGATTTCGAAGGTTGCTGCATGGGAAATAGCAATAAGACTGGTGCGGGGAACCATTACCTCTGCGGCTGTTACCTCCCCAAACTCAAACACATTTTTCAGTAGCTTTCTCTCTTCTGCTTCCAGTCCAATAGACTCCCGTTCAGTGGTAATTATGAGTTGCAACTCTTCCGGCGTTACACGGCTATACCAACCTTGACCAGAATATTGAACACCCACCAACCTCAGGAGCCAGCGGGTAGATTGATTCAAAATCTGGATAAAAGGATTGAAAAACCTGGCAATTACCAGACTGGGTGGCCCCAGAAACCGTGCTAGTTGTTCTGAGTAAAGTAAAGCCAGGGATTTGGGGCAAAGTTCCCCCAAAACAATTTGTAGATAAGCAATCATGAAAAATGCCACATGTCGGTTCCGGTAAAACTATTGTAGCAGTTTATGCTATTCTAGCCGCCATCCAATCGGGGTACCAAGCGGCTCTGATGGCTCCCACTGAAGTATTAGCTGAACAGCACTATCGTAAGTTAGTAAA
>NZ_JAAHFV010000385.1:0-5877 GCF_010672755.1 Moorena sp. SIO1F2 | reverse complement strand
TAGGGAGTAGGGAGTAGGGAGTAGGGAGTAGGGATAAAAAATTATCATAATTCCTACACGGATCCCTATAGCAATTTTATAATCACAAATCTTCAATAGGGGTGAAGCATTTTATTATATGTTTGAAAGTCATTAATGTTGACCGTTAACGATCAACTTTCAGTGGTCAATAGTCAACGGTCAACGTAGCTAGCTTTATAAAATAGAGAGGGTTTTCAGGTGCGACCCGTGGCGAATTTAATTACGGGTCAAGCGCACCTCAGGTTTTTTCCTAATTGGAAAATAGCCAATTTAAATGCATAGCAGCTTACAACGGTTGTAAAAACTAAACTCCAAACTCTTGTTTGAGTTGGGCTACCCAAGTTTTTATCCGTTTTTCAGTCAGTTCAGACTGGTTATCGTCATCGAGGGCAAGACCAATAAACTTACCATTTTTGAGAGCTTTTGATTCATTAAATTCGTAACCCTCATTTGGCCACTGTCCAACGGTGCTACCCCCCAATTCGTAAATTTTGGCTTCTAGAATACCAATGGCATCCATAAAATTATCAGGATAGCCCTCCTGGTCTCCAGTTCCAAAGTAGGCAACTTTCTTACCACTAAAGTTGATATTATCTAGCTCTTCAAAGTAGCCATCCCAGTCAGCTTGTAATTCCCCAATATCCCAAGTAGGACAGCCGATGATGATATTGTCGTACTTTTCAAAATCGCTATTTTCAGCCTCTTCTATTTTATGTATAGTGACGACACCATCACCGCCAAGTCCTTCTTGAATTTCCTCAGCTGCCGCCTCTGTTTTACCGGTTTGAGAGCCGACGAAAAGACCAATTTTTGACATTTTTATTTACTCCTGATTGATGTTGATTAGATGGTGTAATAGCAGCATGTTAATTTTCTTAATTCCTGATTAAGATCCCCCTAAATCCCCCTTAATAAGGGGGACTTTTTAATCTAATTCCCCCTTATTAAGGAAAACTTTTTAATCTAATTCCCCCCTTTTTTAAGGGGGGCTAGGGGGGATCTATGTACAGAATTACAAAGATGACATGCTCCTTGGTGTAAGGATTGCTCGCTCAGCGCTCAGCTATTTTTAACCTTTAGTTAAAGGGAAAGTAATTTTTAACTCAATCCCTAAGTTTTACTTGATTCAAAATCTTGCTGAGTGCTGATCGCTGAAGACTTACTAGATGGTTGAAAAACTGGGGTTGCTTAATAATGGAATGATTGTAAGAATTTTGTAGAATGGGCATCAGGCGTGGAACTGGCATCTTGCCAGTTTCATGCTTATTTTCGCGCGGGCAGGATGCCCACTCTACTTATATTCATTCCTTGATTCAGCAACGCCGAGAAACTAAGTAGTATGCTTGCTGTGCTTAGTGGTTACCGAGGTAGAGTCAGTCAGTATCCTTTCCTCCAGCATTGGCATCTGTTGCCGACAGTGGCAGCAATACCAGTAAATGCTAGTTGCTAGTGGAGACATCCATCGTGGTTATGGCATCCATCTTTATGAACGCCCTCTAGGTCGTTTCTAGTTTATCACTAAATTTTATCAATAAACTGAAACCAAAAGGAGGGCATATTGTCTGTTCCAATAGTTTAGGTCAAAGTTGCACTTAACCTGGCTGTCACTATGGGACGGATGAACGGTTAGTTATATCTAAGCTAGGGAAAAGAGATAATGGGGTTAGGGTTGACATGGCTTCCTAGCCCCAAACAGCTCCTATTTTAAGAAGCCTATAGAATGCTCCATTAATTACTCTAGCATTTGTTGAAACTTTTTAGCAACTAATTCAACTCATCATTCCCTGAATCATACTGAGGTTATTAACCAGCAGATAGGCAAAAATCGCTCCTCCAGCGCCACCAACTAGAAAAGCTCCAGCAAACTGACTCCATCCGTCAGCAGTTTGGATAGTTTCTGGTACCTCGGGTACCCTGGTAACGAATGTGGGTCGAGGTACAGTTTTTAGCTCTTTCTTAAAGGTGACTGTACCGTAGATTGATAGGCCGATGGTCGCGATTACAATCAGAGCAATGGCTGCTGTTACACCAGCTAAGTTTGCCATCTGTGAATCCCGCAACGGTCCTAACTTGGCAAACGGACCAAAGATAAAATACCCATGAGCCATGCCAATTTCTAGACCCCTGGACAGGGGAGAAAGACCGGGACGGTAAATAGGTAGGTTTTTGAGGAAGTTAAGGCTGAGATCTGAGGAGTTAATTGGGGTTGCCAAGTCACCAACTTGGGGATTACTCCGAGGGATAATCAGCTCACCTTTTTTGAAGTCAAAACCAGCTTCTGCTCCTCGCGCCCGGATAGCATGCCAGATATGACCGAACAGAAACAACACGGCAAAGACAAAGTGGAATGCTGCCAACCAACCGCGAGCAGATACGATGCCATCACTGGATTCTAAAGTGCCTACTGGACCATAGAACACTTCCGGATAAACGGTGTCATTGACCATGACAAAGTAGGCGGCAAAAATTCCCATGTAGGCCAGCGCCCCTAAGCTATAGGAGAGATAAGCTTCTCCGGAATAAACCAAAACCTCACGTGCCCAGTTAAATGGCTTGGTTAAGATGTGCCAGAAACCACCAGCAATGCAGATCGAACCAATCCAGATGTGACCGCCAACCACATCTTCTAAATTATTCACGGCTGCCATGCCTTCTGAACCGGATGCACCAATTAAGTAGCCAAAAATTTTGACAGGGCTAAGGGTGGGATCGGTAATCACTCGTACATTGCCACCCCCACTCGCCCAGGGGTCAAATAGTCCACCCCAAAACAGGGCTTTAGCTACCAACAGCCAAGCACCAACCCCCAAAAGGATTAGGTGAATCCCGATAATGGTGGTCATCTTGTCGGAGTCTTTCCAGTCATAGCCAAAGAAACCAACAAAGGTGCCATCTTTGGTTAATTTATCTGGAGTAAGCAGGGAATGATAAAGTCCTCCAGCTCCGAGCACTGCTGAGGAAATCAAATGCAAGACCCCAACCACAAAATAGGGATAGGTGTCGATAATTTGACCACCAGACCCAACACCCAAACCTAACGAAGCAAGGTGGGGCAACAAGATTAATCCCTGGTCATACATCGGCACGTCAGGGTTGTAGCGAGATAGTTCAAACAGGGTCATTGCTCCCGCCCACAGGACTATCAAACCAGCATGGGCAATATGAGCGCCTAGCAACTTACCGGATAATTCAATAAAACGAGCATTACCAGCCCACCAGCCGACTTTTGAGATTTGGCCTTGGTTGGGACTATCAGCAATTACTGCTGTCATTGATGTACCTCTTTGAGAATTATTTGCATTTTGAGTTGGTCAATAAAGTGCTATTATATACACACTTTATTAGAATTAATTGCATTAAGCTGAATTTAGGTAGTAGCTTCAGATGCGATCGCATTCTCAACTACCTGACCCCGGCGAAAATCAAAGCCAGCTGCTCGCAAAGCATGCCAAATATGACCTTGGAGGAAGAAAAACCCAAGGAAGAAGTGAGCATTAGCTAACCAACTCCGGCAAGAAAGGGAGCTAGAGTTAGGATCGGCAAAGTAGGGGAAAACACCCAGTTTAACCGATAAAGCAGGACCATAGAAGACTTCTGGGTAGACTACGGTGTTAACAGCGCAGAAGTACGCGGCGATAAAGCCCATCAGCGCCAAAGCGCCCAAGCTGTAGGAAAGATAGGCTTCTCCAGACCAAATAAAAAGACCCCGTGTCCACTCAGATGGTTGAGTCTTGATGTGCCAAAAGCCACCGCCAATACACAGCAGACCAACCCAAATATGACCACCAACTACATCCTCTAGGTTACTGACTCCAGCAATCCAGTTCTTGCCCACAGTACCAAACAGATAGCCGAAAATCACTGCTGGATTGAGGGTAGGGTTGTTAATGACTCGCACATTCTGCACTGCTGGATCGTACAACCCCCCAAACGCGATCGCTTTAGCCACCAGTAGGAAAGCTCCAAATCCCAGTAGAATCAGGTGAATGCCAATGATGGTGGTCATTTTGTCACCATCTGCCCAGCTATACCCAAAGAAGCCAGACTTTTCTTCCAAAGTTTCCGGACCACGGAGGGCGTGGAAGATACCACCAAAGCCGAGAAATGCTGAAGAGATCAGGTGCAAAACACCAATCACAAAGTAGGGGTAAGTATCGACTATAGCTCCCCCAGCACCAACGCCCCAGCCTTGAGCTGCTAAGTGGGGCAGCAGGATTAAGCCTTGTTCGTACATCGGTTTGGCAGGATTGAAGCAGGATAGTTCAAACAGGGTTATTGCTCCGGCCCAGAAGACGATTAGACCAGCATGGGCAACATGAGCCCCCAATAATTTCCCGGATAACTCCGTGAGGCGAGCGTTACCTGCCCACCAACCATACTCTCCCTCTACTAATCGGGAACTCTCAGCAATGTTTGCCACTATACTACACCTCCTAGGATTTTATTGAAAAATATATTCAATAGTTACTTGGAATAGCTTACACTACTGCTTAAGGAAAATGAAACCTATTTTTATTAAGAATCATGACAATTCGCAGATTTGGTAAGGGATCACAGCAATCGTTAGTCACTCAGAACCCTGTCACCACTAGGTTCAAGCCATCTGTTCATCTCTTTAAGCGCCATGACTTGATTGCTCTAGAACCCGATCAACTATGGGTAGTTCAACAGGGTGTGGTGAAAACCTTGACCTGGAATGACGAAGGAACAGTAATAACATTAGGATATTGGGGAGCTGGGGATGTAGTGGGGAAATCTTTGTCTAACTTGCAAACTTACGAGATCGAGTGTTTGACTAGGGTTAAAGCGCAATGTCTGTCTTTGTCTCAGTCTTACCGCTTATCCGAGGCTATTGTTTGCCATCTGCGACAGACAGAAGAGTTGCTGTGTATCATTAGAACACCAAGAGTCTCTCAGCGTTTGCAGCAGTTTTTAAGTTGGTTAGCCCGGAAGTTCGGTCGTCCCGTCTGTAGTGGGCAACTTATTGACATACCAGTGACCCATCAAGAACTAGCTGAGATGATTGGCACCACACGAGTAACCATCACCAGGCTGATCAAGCAGTTTGAGGAAGAAGGGATAATCAGTCGTCCTCGTCGATACTGTATTGTGTTGCGCGATTGTTCTGAAATATAAATGAAAATGCTATCAATGGCGCTAGATTCAGCATACCTGGAAAGAGTACCGCTAGCGCCATCGACGTGATTAAGTTACGGGCTGATGGTGGGGAGGAAATTATGCGTTGCTTAATAATCGAATGATTTTAATAGTTTTGTGGAATGGGCATCTTGGTGGAACGGGCATCTTGGTGGAACGGGCATCTTGCCCGTTATCAATAATTTCGGGCGGGCAGGATGCCCACCCCACTCATATTAATTCGAAGATTCAGCAATGCCCGAAATTATGCGATCGCAATGTAGCCTGATAATTGCTTAATCCGCTCCATCCAAGACAGCACATTGGGGTAAGCATCTAGAGAAATCTTGGCGTCTGGTGAGAGAGATACTCTTAAACCGTCATTAATCGGGATAATCCGGTATAAAACGGTCAAGGTGCAATTTATTGTTGCCTGAGGGAGGAGTGGTAGTCAGCAATTGGAGTTAAGCCTTCCACTCATCTTTCTAGGCGATCCTGGCATCTCGACCAGGAGTTCCTTAAAAGCCTTAGTTTTGCTATGCTTGCAATTAATCCATCCAAGCTCAACTGCATCAAGCAAACTAAGTCCCATCCCTTCCGGAGACGAAACCTTAGAATAAGGTTTGAAGTTACCGTAAGGAGAGTGGAGCCTTAATCATAAAGTTTTAACCCTTTTACCCATAACCGACTAACCATAAAGGCTCCACTCTCCTAAGGTTT
>NZ_JAAHFV010000384.1:0-5911 GCF_010672755.1 Moorena sp. SIO1F2 | reverse complement strand
CCACTTAGCCGTATGGTAAATGTATCTCCATAGCGTTCTACACACTGATCCAAATACTTCAGAGGGTCAGCAATCCAATAGATTAACTGTAACCACTCAGGGATTTGAGGACCTTCAGGCAATTTACTCACACTCGTTTTCCTCTGTTACTTTCTCAAGACCAATTCATGCTCTAACCTAACTACCATATTGCAACAAAACCTTCGGTTAGCTCATTACTATCAGAAAAGCGCTTATTGACAAGCTATTAATAGGATTAAGGGTAATCAAAACTAGTCGATTAATCCTATTCTGTTAGTCTCTGGGAATTCAAATGAAGCAAGATTTGATCAGAATCTCGACAAGGCAGGTATGACAATGGATCTAGAGTTGCAGATTCTCAAGTCGTCTCAATAGTAGTCTCAATCAATCTCATCCATAAGACATTTCACTGGTTAAAACCCCAAATTTACCCTTTATACTAATTCCGCACCAAGCCAGCTGATTGTAATATTTGTTTAATACTCGTAATAATTAGAAAAGGTTTCTGAGACTATGACAGTTGGTAGCAGGGTTCCGACATTTTGTCAAGGAATTCAGTATTTTGGCAACACCATACCGGGTTTTGATGCGGCTTCTGACCAATACGGGCAACAAGCAGCGATTGCCCTGGGGCAAAATGCGATCGCATCTCCTGAGGATCCAGCAGCTGTCTTCCAGACCTTACTGGCTGCTGATGCCCTACGCTACCTAACCCTGCACATCACTGCTAGTAAATCTTCTGGTCATCCAGGGGGATTTGCCAGCATTGCGGACGGGATTGCAGCTTTGGTGATGCTGGGTTACAAAAACATTATTACTGAAGTGGGACACCATGCCCCAGGCTTCTACAGTAACATGTTTCTGGATGGCTCCCTAGAGGAGATGGGCATTAAGACTGTAGAACAGATGGGGGAACGCTTCCGAGAAATGCATGGACTGCTCGGACACCTTTCTGGTCAAATTCCCGGACTCCTCAATCCAGCTGGCCCCCTCGGACAAGGGCAACACTTTGCTATGGCTGGGGCTTTGCTTCATCCAGGAGTACTATTCCCAGTTACCATTGGGGATGGGGGCTTGGGTGAACCTTATGTGATGAGCAGTTTTGGTCACTTCTCTACGGCTTATCCCCAGGTGACTAATTTTCTGCCCATATTAGTGTGGAATGGTTACAGCCAGGAACACCATAGTATGGTTTCCACAAAGTCCAATCAAGAGATGATTGCATACTGGCAGGGGAATGGTTTCCAAGAAGTAATCTTAATCAATGCTAAGGATTACGATGATGCTGACCAACCCGGTGAGTATATCGATAGCACAGAGTTTTCGTTCCAGAAGCGGTTGGCATTTACCCAAGGGGTTTTGGAAGCTACGGATAAAGCGGCTAAATCAGCGTTGAGTGGTAAGTTAACGGTGCTGATTGTTAAACAACTCAAAGGAGCGGGAGTCCACAAACGGGGAGCGAAAGCTCACAATCTCTACCCAGGAGATACCCTGGAAAAAGATTATATTGTTAGTGCCCTTAAAGCTCGGGCGTTGCCTTCTAAAGCCTGGGAATTAGTCAGGACAAATTTTGAGCGTTCTGGAGGAGGGTCAGCAGCCCATACTGTAGTCACAGAAAAGGAATTGCCTTTACCAGATTTAGGTGAATTACCTTTAGAGGAATTTGTGATTGACGCAGACAAGAAAATAGCGACTACCGCTATGGGAACGATAGTTGCTCATGTGGGGCAAAAAGACCCTAATTTTATTATTTCCAATGCTGATGGCAATGCTGCTTCTGGAATTAATAATATTAACCAAGCCCTAAAAATTATCCACCCGACCCCGGATGAAATTTACTTCCAAGGCCCAAAAGGTCAGGTGTACGAACCCTTGAGTGAAGATGCTTGTGCTGGATTAGCAGTAGGGTTAGCCTTGTTTGGCGCTCGTACTCTGTGGTGTTCTTATGAATCTTTTGCTATCAATGGGTTACCCATTTGGCAAACCGTTACCCAAGCCATGGCAGAATTGCGCCGTCCTACTCCGTCTACTATTACATTATTTACCGCTGGGGCACTGGAGCAAGGACGCAATGGTTGGACTCACCAGCGTCCTGAAATTGAAAATTACTTTGCTGCTATGATGCGCAATGGCAATATTTTCCCCTTGTTTCCCTGTGATGCTAATAGTATCCAAGTGTGTTATGAGTGGGCGCTGAGTACTAAGAATAAAGGAATTACCATTACTGCTAGTAAGTCACCCTTACCGGTGCGCACGACCTTTGAGCAAACCCGTCAAGGATTGCGAGATGGTGCAGTGGTGTTGCATGAATCTAAAGGTAGTAAAACCGTTGTGTTTGCGGTGATTGGGGATATGAGCCTTATGCCAGTGTTTGATGCTGCTTCGGATTTGGAAGAGCAAGGGATTGGGGTGCGGATTGTTTCGGTAATCAGTCCCCGCCGCTTGTACCGTCCTGATGATACGGCTTGGAAAACCTGTACTGAAGCTGATGGCGGTTTCTTAGATGATCAGGGGTTTGAACAGCTGTTTGGTGGGGATGGGTTGATTGGTGTTACTGGTGGTACCAGTGCGATGCTGGAACCGATTATGTTACGTAGTACTTGCCAGCGGGATGTGGTGGCTTGGAAGCGTGGTGAAACGGCTGGCAGTGCTGGTCAAATTATGGCGTTTAATGGTTTGACTGCTGAGGCTTTGGCTAAACGAGCGATTGACTTGGTTGGTTAAAATTTAGTTGGCTAGAATTTTTTGGTGTAGCCCTATCTTTAAGGATGGGGCTGCACTAATCAAGCCTCGCTGCCCGGAGCCAAGACTAAACGTTAATAGTTGTTAAATTAAGGCAGATTCATGTTCCAAGAGATTGCTGCTCAGATTGCTTTTTCCCCCTCCTTTCCCTATTTAGCCACAGCTCTAGGGATTACTAGCATCGGGGGACTACTGGGCTGGGGCTGGTGGCAACGAAAAAATACTTACAAATCTCTAGAGTTACTGCCGTGTCCTCCCAAACACTGGCTATTGGGAAATCTTCCTCAGGTATTAGCAGCAGTTAAACAGAAAAAATTCTTCCAATTATTGTTTGATTGGAGCAAGCAGCTAGGCCCGATTTATGTTTTATGGATTAACCCTCCAGTTCTGGTTTTGAGTCAACCAAAGGTGATAGAAAACACCATTGTGAATGGCATCAAAGATGGCAGCTTAGGTAGGTGTAAGCAATTGCGCCAAGTTTTCAACGACCTTGCTGGTGCTCCCGTTCTTATCGGAGAAAACGGAACTGAGTGGCAGTGGCGACGGAAGGCTTGGAATCCTCAATTCAATTCTAGTGGTCTGTCCAAATACTTTGAGATTATTAACCTTGCCTGCGAACAAGTAATTGCCAGACTTCTGCAAGATGCACCGCAAACAGAGGTAAAGGTCGATTTCCTGTTTGTGGAACTAACTATGAGGGTGATTTTCTGTTTAGTGGTGGGAATTCCTGTAGATGGAAAATCCTCTAGTTCTGAAGGTCCACCCCTCGATATTCTTAAGGCTCACGAGGCGATGTCTATTATAGGATATCGGGTCTTACGGTTATTCGCTGGGGAGAAGATATGGATGAAATATTTGCCCACTAAGGCTTCACGAGATTACTGGAGAGCAATGGCATATTTAGAGGGTTTGATTGGTCCGAGAGTGGAATTAGCCTTGAAGATGAGAGCACAAAACCCGACTAATTGGGGGCAGGTAAGTCCAAACTTCCAGGAATCGATGTTAGTGAAAATAGCGGCTAAGGAACCAAAATACACTCGGAAAACACTGATAGCAGAAGCGATTGAAATCTTGATTGCTGGTACTGATACCACAGCTCATACTTTATCCTTTGCGGTAGCAGAGTTAGCATTAAATGCCAGGGTTTTTCAGAAAGCACAAGCTGTGGTTGACCAGAGTTGGCAAAGTAATGGTGGTATTAATACAGAAAGTCTGAAAAAACTGACTTACATCAGTGCCATTATCAAAGAAACTTTGCGCCTTTATTCAGTCGCCTCAGGTTCCACTTCCTTGGAGGCTGAAGGTGAAACCGTGATTGAGGGCAACTTGATTCCTCGTGGCACGATTATCTCCTGGTCAATACTTGGTGCTGGGCGAGACCCAGAGGTCTATGGCAACCCCGAGGAATTTTGGCCAGAGCGTTGGTTAGACCAGGGCAAGGGCAGCAGCCCACTTCCAATGATCACCTTTGGCTCAGGTTCTCATCGTTGCTTGGGAGAGCATCTGGCCATGGTGGAAGCAACGGTAATGCTAGCCATGCTGCTCCGTTATTTCGACTGGGAGTTGGTCAATGGTCGTTCATCTGTTGAACAGTTAGAACAGAACCTTTTGATTTATCCGTCCGATGGGATGCCAGTGCGTTTTAAGCCTAGAGACTTGCAGTGTATTGAGGAAACTTACTAGGTTTTAGGGAGTAGGGAGTAGGGAGTAGGGAGTAGGGATTAAGGGCAGTCATGGGGGTTTCCACGGGGCTGATAATGGTTTTTGGGTAACCTATCTCTTAATAAGAGACCTTCATGATATACCCAGTCGTGCCCCTGACCGTTAACAGGTGTGCTCCTCTTAACGGTAAGGTGTTAAGAGCATGTTAAGCTTATAGATTAAAAGGCTCCCGACCACTATCTTATCATAGGCACGGACAACTATGCGACCTGATTTGCAGGACTTGGTGATTTCAGAGGATTATCTAACCAATTTGATTGGGGAGAAGCCAGAGCGAGTCAGAGGTTTTTTCCTAGAGAAACCAAAAGAACCAGGAGATTTCCTGATCAAATTGGGTAGAGGGTCCTTTCTATGGCTGAAATATAAGGCAGTTAGACGGCTGGTGAAAGAGGTGGATCGATACAATACGGTGATTAGAGCTGTACACATTAATGATCAATTGGAAGAAGCTGGGAATCCAGGTGTTGGTCTCAGTAATCGGGAGCGAGTGCTCGAAGCCCTTAGGGTGATGAAAACGGATTTAGTGCGTGCCTTGAAGACAGAACGAATTCTCAGGGAGAATAAGCAGTTTATTACTAAGAATCCTCAGCTATTTACTACTAATTTAACCACCTTGACCGCCCTGCACTTGAGTGATCAGGCCAGTGAGTATGGACGAGTGCTAGACCAAGCCTTGCAGGTGGCAGTGGGGGTGCAAGAGGAAATGAGAAAATTGCAGAATCAGCGTTAGAGGCTCTATTTTAGGGAGCCGGGAGTCGGGAGTCGGGAGTCGGGAGTCGGGAATCGGGAATCGGGAATCGGGAATCGGGAATCGGGAATCGGGAAAAATCCTGTGTACCTGAGGTGCGACCCGTGGGGAATTTAATTCTTAATGGGTCAAGGGCACCTGATAGTTATGACAAAACCTGTCAGAAGAGCAAATATTTAGTTAAAGAATAAAAGCAACTGATTATTGCTGTTATTAAAAAGCGATAATAATTAATTCTATTACCCCTTGGATAATATTTAATTATTTAAGTTACCGTAAAAAAATAGGTTAATTTTTAAGTTTTAATAGTAGTATATCGATTCCATAGTTGAGTGGTAATTCTAAGAATAGATGGCAAAAGCATAGGTCTGGCATGACGCTTCATTGTCATTATTCATTCAGAGAATTACAGGAATTGTACAATGCCTTATCAAAATATTACCGGTACTCTCTCCGAAAGAGATATCCAAGAAATCAAAACTGCCCTACAAACGATTGAATAAAAGCTGCCTTTCTTAGTTAATCTAACGGCTGAGGAACGACGCAACATGCTAAGTACAGGACAAAAAATGGAGAGAGTTAAGAAAAGCTGGGAACTGGTGGTCAAGATTGGTGAAAATTGAGCGCAGATAATCAAATCCCAAACGAAATAGGCTCTTGGCTCGTCGTTGATGGGAT
>NZ_JAAHFV010000383.1:0-5923 GCF_010672755.1 Moorena sp. SIO1F2 | reverse complement strand
GTTTCAGATTCTCAAGAGCTTGGGTCAGAGCAGAACGATCTGTTTTCCCAACGCGAGTTACCAGAATCAACCCATCAGTACGAGGAGTAAGCAAGCTAGTGTCCGCTAATCCCAAAACTGAGGGAGTATCATAAATCACCAGGTCAAACGTTTCGTGGAAACCTGCCATCAATTGTGCCATTTTCTGGGAAGAGATCAGCTTGGTAGGATCTGAGGGAAGTTGACCTGCGGTTAGGACTGATAAGCCAGCTACAGGTAAATTGTCCTCAATTACGTCTGAAGGGGATAGGGTTTGTAAAATTAAATTGCTTAATCCACACTGGTTGGGTAACTCCAATCTTGGATGAACTTGGGGTTTACGCATATCTGCATCCACTAATAACACCTTTTTTCCCATGGCTGCGGCTGTTTGAGCCAGGAAAACCGCAATGGTTGACTTCCCATCTCTAGGCAGAGCTGAACTGATTGTCAGAGAACGGATTGGGCGGTCTGAACTCAGTAATTGAATATTGGTATTGAGTATTCGTAGAGCTTCCAAAAAGTGTGAGGATTGGGAGTAACCATCATAGATGTAAGGCGTTGATTTTTGCTTCAAAGCTGGTATTAGCCACGTAAAAGGTTTAGACAATAAACCTCCTACTTTGGCTAGGGAGTTATTACTTGGCGTTGCTGCTATTTGTTTATTAATGGGGATATTCCCTAACAAATGGAGTTTGGTTTGCTGTTTTAGTTCCAGGGCAGTGTGATAAACGTTATCTAATTTTTCCAAAATCAAAGCCACACCAATGCCTACAGCAAGACTAGCTACAGCTCCCAAGGTTATACTACGTTGAATATTAGGAGAGATGGGAGCCACTGGCCGAACTGGAGCTTCAATTACTTCCCAAGGAATCTCAGTTTGGGCGGCTTCGATTTGCAACGTTTCCCAGGTAGCCCGAAAACGGTTTAACCCTTCAGTAGCAAGTTGTATTTCTAGCTGTAAGTCGCTATATTGTCTGGTTAAAGCAGGTATTTGTTGATCCTGTTGTTTTAGCTGTTGTTCGGCAACTAATAAGGTTTGACGTTGGGTTTCAAGCCTTTGCACTTCAGTTACAGCTTCTGCTAACTTGGCTCCTAAAATTCGCTCTGCTTCTTGCTCTAGGATCGGCAGGAGGTTTTGCCGTTGATTTTGCAGAAGTCGAATCGCCGTGCTTTGTGGTTGGAAGCGAGTTAATTCTTCAGCAATTTGCGTTTCCACCTCTCTTAACTGACCAATAATTTCCTGATATAGTGGAGCTTCACTAAGAGCGGCCACAGCCCCAGTTTCTTCTTGTAGAGAACTAAGATTGAAGCGGCTTTTAGCTAATTGTTGTTCAAGGGCTAAGTTTTCCTCCTTCAAGGCGGTCATTTGAGACGTGATTTGTGCAGCTTTAATCTCTGGGTCAGTGAACTGATATCGCTGTCGAAAGGCTTGTAATTGGTTTTGCAGTTCATTTACCCTGGCTTGTAAAGATGGTAACTGGTTTTCAATGAATTGAATCCCTTGGCGTAAGTTAGTCTGGCGCTCGTTCAGGGAGTAGTTCAGGTAGACTTTGGCTAATTGGTCTAAAATAGTGAGGATCAGATCCGGATCGTTTCCCTGGTAGCTGATTTCCAAGATCTTAGTTTTCCCTAAGCGAGTAATTTTTAAATTGCCAATTAGGGAATCATAACTAATTTCAGGATAGTTTTTTTGGACTTCTGCGAGCACTACTTCCATTAGCTCAGGACTACGCAGGACTTGAATTTGGGTTTGGTAGTCTAAACTAGATTTAATGTTTTTGTTCCCTGAAGCAGGCGCTAAATTACTTAAGTCATTTTCAGCATTAACAGGCTCTACTAAAATCCGAAATTTGCTTTGGTAACTTGGCTCTTCATTTAAACTTCTCGGGATGACGAAGGATATCCCTGTCACTGTTACCCCTACAATGACTACTCCTCGCCGTCGCGCTAGCGCAAACCAAGGCCCTAAATCCCACTTACTGTCTTCTGGTTCTAACGACTGTGACCCTTGAGGTAAAGGGGGAAAGCTACCGTTACTACTTGGAACTGGGGGAGGAGAGGGAGAAAAGTTATGAACCATTGAGTTTCGCTTCCAATTTAATCAAGGGGATGCTAGAACAGTTGACTACACAAGAGTTGGTTGGTACCGGTTATACTGAGATATGGCACCTTCAATTAAAAGCTCTAAAATTTATAATTCAGCAGTCATTATTCAGGATTAATAATAATTTTTTTTAAACTTGTTTTATTATCAAGTAAATTAAATTTATCTATAGATAAATTTAATTTAAAACAAGGAAAGTAAAGGATTTAATATTTTTAAAATTGGTTCTAAAATATTAGAGATAGTATCAGTTATTTTGGTATAACTGGAGCGACCAGCAATGATAATATCGTTCTGGGATAGCAGAGGGTTAGTTTGGGGATCAATTCCTTGTTTAAAATTGACTTCGATTTCCCTTCGCGTTAGGCTACCATCAGGATTAAAACGAATTAGCTCCACAATTTTTTCTGCTCGCTCATTAAATCCACCCACAGAAAGCAACGCTTCATTAAGAGTGGTATTAGATGGCATTGCGACTGTTCCTGGTTGTTTCACTTCTCCAGCAACATTGACCCGAATTACATCTGGAGAAAGGTTAGTCGAGGCAATTTGAGCAGCTTCTGTGGCAGTAATTTCTCTGGCAGTAGGAATAATTACTGTGTCTCCCTTTTGCAAGGCCAAATCTTGACTAAGGTCGCCATCTTGTAATAATTTCCAGAGGTTAATGTTAATCAGCTGTTCTGTGCCATCGCGAGTGGGGCGACGCACTTGAATTTCCCGCACGTTAGCTGAGGGTTTAATGCCTCCGGCGGTTTGAATCGCTTGACTAACTGTCGGGCGACTAGTACCGTTTTGTCCTCCTTCTAGGCGGTAAGCCCCTGGTCGAAAGACTTCCCCTACCACGGCAACATCAGATATTTCCTCAGTGCTAGCCAGATTAGACGCTGCTAGTTGAGCGGTTTTGGTTAAGTCAACCGAAAGTGTGGCTGGAATCATAATTACATCCCCATCCCGCAAAATCAGGTCTTGACTTAAGTCACCAGTTTGCAGCAGTGCCCAGAGATTGAGGGTAATAGTCTGGGTGATACCAGAAGGTTGAGAACGCCGAATTTTGACTCCCTCTAAGTCCGCCGCTTGGGTTATCCCGCCAGCAAGCTGAACCGCTTGAGCGAGACTGGGAAACTGGTCATCATTGACGAAAGGTAAAATGTAGGAGCCTGGTTGTTTAATTTCCCCAGAAATAGCTATTTTTAAGGGGCGGGGTTTTACTAAACTAACCGTGATGGCAGGAGAGCGCAATTCCGATTGATATTGAGTTGCGATCGCGATTTCGGCTTCTTCTAAGGTCATGCCGTCAACGCTCAGTTTCCCGACTAAGGGCAACTTGATAGAGCCATCTACACCAACCTGTTGTTCGCCACTAAATTCTGGCATCTTGAAAATACTAATTAGAATCAAATCACCTGCACCAAGGGTATAGGTCTGGTCTATAACAGGGCTAACGGGCTCTACAGCAGGTACAGGAGTTGTAGAATCAGTTGGATAGGGGGATGGTAGTGTCTGGGTAGGTTTACCAAAGGTCGGCAGAGGTACGATTTCTGTGGACTGACCTTGGGACGATGGTAGTGTCTGGGTAGGTTGCTCAAAGGTGGGCACAGGTAGGGTTTCTGTGGACTGACCTTGGGACGACTGACCTTGGGACGGTGTTGGTGTAGATTGAGCAATAGTCGATTGAGCCATAGTCGATTGAGCAATAGTCGGAGCAGGTAGAATCTCCCTCAGCTGTTCACCATTAGGCAGTAATTCCCTGAATGTAACCATAGCTAAGCTCCCAGAAGCAGCTAAGTTGGCATGGGCAAGGATAATCTCAGGATGATCCTCTACTTGATTAGACCTCTGGGACAATAGACCTTTTGCAAAAGTATTTTTCTGATACTGTTCTTGATGGAATAGCGAGTGGGGAGGAGCTGTGTTGGTCACCTGCGCCCGCACCTTGTAAACCCCTTGGGAACCCTCTTTGGCCGACTGCATCGCTTTTCGTGAATTCTTGTTCACTGTTGCCTGTTCCGAGATCCGCTGTTCCCTCTTCTCAAAGAAGTCTAATGAACCATTAACCCAAGTCACCTCTGAGCTAAAGGTTAATTTCCCCGGAGATCTATTGGTATTGTTGGCATTTGCTACCACCTCCGATTTGGTCTGTTTGTCCACCTTAGCTATCCCTGGAGCTGGCATTTGAGATTGTGCTGTCACTAATTCTGGAGTGGGAGCACCTGGCAAGGGGAAGGAACTTTGGCTAACTGGGGTAAACGTGGAAATCATCTGAGCTCGGGGTTTTTTCGGTACCTTCACTGGAGCTGCATCGACTGTAAAGACAATTTCGGGATGATCCTCTGCTTGATTAGACATCTGGTAAAACGAGCCATTAACCCAAGTCACCTCTGAGCTAAAGGTTAATTTCCCCAGAGGTCTATTGGTATTGTTGGCATTTGCTCCTAACTCCGATTTCTTTTGTTTCTCGACCTTAGCTATTGGGGAAATCATCTCAGCTCGCGGTGTTTTCGGTACCTTCACTGGAGCTGCATCGACTGTTTCAAATCGCATTGTGAGCAAATCACCGCCAACGGAGCGAGCAACAATTCGATCAATCGGTAGTGTTTTAACTATCTCTGGCGGAATAACGGTTGCAGCAGGAAGGGATGGTTGAATCTTTGCAAAGTTTTTTGGGCTAACGGTTTGTCGGCTGAGCCCTGGTAGGGTTGGCTGTGAATTACTTTGGTTTAACTGAGATTGGGTAAGGGAAAACTTTGGCTTAGCAAAGGTTTGTGGGAAAGTATTGGCTTTTGAATCTTGGGGATTGGTATCCTTTTTTCCTTGATGGAAGGAACTGACCTTTCTTGATTGATCAGTACAAAGCAGTTGGACAATAGGACTATCAAGGGAAAACTTGGGATTAGCAAAGGTTTTTGGGAAAGTATTGGCTTTTGAATCTTGGGGATTGGTATCCTTTTTTACTTGATGGTAGGAACTGACATTTATTGATTGATCAGCACAAAGTAGTTTGACAATAGGACTATCTTTATAATTCCAATTGTTACTCAGCCCAAACCCTAAATAATAGCTAGCGGCGGCTGACATGGGAATCAGTACTAAGGCTCTAAGCATAAGATTATTTTATGGACTTCAACAAACTCCAATTTTTGGACTAAGCACCTCGGTAATTCTATCAGTAAGGTTTATCGAGCAACAGAAAATTTGCTGATTAGACAGTAAAGTAAGTTATCTAAAACCAGTTAGAGCTTCGGTTAGGTTAACAACGTTAACCTAACTTTGGTTAGTTTTGTCTGGGTAGTAATGTAGAGCTGTTACCAATAGCTTTTGAAAGTTCAACAGGACTTATAGTTACTACATATAGTTAAAGAGTCACTACGGGGAGAGGCTGAGGGTAACTGTCACGGACCTAAGTTAATGCACCTCTATCCTTAATACTGGTCTTAGTGTAGTTATCAGGATTATTCCCTACAGGATTCTTTTCCTGCAATCATTGATGACCCTGCCCCGATGATAGCATTGCTAAGACGTTAAAGTGACGGTTCTTTTGTTAATAAGTAATTATACTTGATTATAGCAGTTTGACCTTGGGTAAGTTACCTCGTCCTGGGTTAATGGGATTAGGGAACAGGGATTAGGGAGTAGGGAACAGGGATTAGGGAACAGGGATTAGGGAACAGGGATAACAATTCTGGAAATCATCAGGCTTTGTAAGGAAAATCATGAAACCAACTTATCGAACTATCTCTAGTCTAGGAATTGCCACAATACTGACTGGCTTTACCGCAACTGTCTATGCTCAGCAGCCGC
>NZ_JAAHFV010000382.1:0-5932 GCF_010672755.1 Moorena sp. SIO1F2 | reverse complement strand
GGGAATCGGGAATCGGGAATCGGGAATCGGGAATCGGGAATCGGGAATCGGGAATCGGGAATCGGGAATCGGGAATCGGGAATCGGGAATCGGGAATCGGGAATCGGGAATCGGGAATCGGGAATCGTAGGAAAGAGCTTCGAGGAGTTTTTGGGATTATAATAAATTAATATTATATAATTTGCTTTTATAAAAATAGCAAATTTATTAAAAGTTGATTTAAAAGCATATTTTTTAAATGGCTATTTAAACATCAAAAATTATAATTAATCATTCATACTTCATACTTCAAAAAGTATGGTGCAATCAATTTTATTCCCCCAACTCCCGACTCCCGACTCCCTACTCCCGACTCCCGACTCCCGACTCCCTACTCCCTACTCCCTATTCCCTATTCCCTACTCCCGACTCCCTACTCCCTACTCCCTAATAGATTACCGATACATCATTTCTGGACTGCCCAAAATCAAGGCGGCTCGTAGCTTGGCAGGACTACTGTCGATGACTTCTTTGGTTTGGTCAGAAAAGTGATTAGCTAGGGTTTTTCTGAGTTGGACAGCATCTACAGGTTGACGCTTTTCTTTAGGTTGACGCTGCTCGAAATTACCATTGGCTAATGCGGTGGCAAAGCTGACCCGGCGAATCATCCCATCTGGACTGAGCCAAGCCTTCTCAGTATTTTTGTAACCATTGGGAGTTGGGCAGCCGTAGATGGGCATTCCTAGCTGACGGATAATACCAGAGAGGGTTTTCCATTTGGGCTTTTTACTGCCTGTAGCTCGCACTGCTGAGATGATGTAGTGATAGGGGGATTTAAATTTACTGTTGTAATACTGAGTGTCCCAAAATTCAGGGCTTTGAAATAGGGTTTCTAGAACCTTACGAATATCCCCATCGGTCTTCAAAAAGCGTTGGGCTAGAGTGTCTACTAGCTTTGCTGGTGGCTGATCAGCTACAAAGTACTGGGCTAATTTGTAGCTAATGTAATGGGCGGTGGAGGGATGACGAGCTAGGAGGTCTAGCGCTTGCTCTCCCTCTAGGCTGCCGCTACCTGGAATCGGTGTACCCAGCAAAACCTTATCACTGTAATCATGGCGCTTACTTTCGTAATAAAATCCCTGACCGTCACCGTACTTACCTTCACGGTCAGTAGTCCAGCCAGTCAAGATCCGCGCTAGGGTAATTACATCCTCTTGGGTGTAGCCACCATCTACTCCTAGGGTGTGGAGTTCCATCAGTTCCCGAGCATAGTTTTCATTAAGCCCTTTGTATCGACCACGAGCTCCTGGACTTCCTGGTGCAGTGTTTTGGTGGTTGTCTAAATAGACGAGCATGGCGGGATGGTGAGCTGTAGCACCTAACAAATCCCGAAAACGACCAAGGGCATGGGGTCTAATGGCATCTTGTTCAAAGGAACTAACCCAGATCCGATTCAATCCCTTGCTATCAAAAACATTGAAGTGGTTGAACCAGAAGTCTACCATTACTTCCTGAAGCTGTTGAGGGCTAGCGATCGCTCTGATTAAACGGGCTTCTAATCCCTGCTGCCTAGGTATTTGCGATCGCTTTTGAGCCTGCTTCCGTTCTTGCTGAGTCAGCTGCCGTTTCTTTTTACCTTGTGGTGGTGCATAGCCTTTCCATAGCTCCACTGGATTAAGTTCCAGGGTATCCAAATTCTTGAGTTGTTTCCTCAGTTGTGGCGGTTCAGGAATAGATTTTGGGGAAAGTTGGGACTGAATATAAGCATCAACTCCCATGGATTTCACCCGTTCGATGTCCCCAGGGCGAGGACCAAAACTAACGCGATTGAGGACATGCAATACTTTCGGGTCAGTGGATAAACTGGCAGCGTGCCAAGGCTTGGGTAGTGCCCATAGGAGGATGACTGCCAAGATTAACCCTAATAGCCAGTAGACCGGCTTAAGGTTCAATTTTCCCAGATACATTGGTTTTAGGGAGTAGGGAGTAGGGAGTAGGGAGTAGGGAGTAGGCGGAAGAGTTTTAGTAATAGTGGTTTTACCGCACGAGGAGGGGGGAGTAGAAAAAAATCCTGTGCACCTCACTCGTGATGAGAATTGCGGTTGATTAGTTCCTAAACACTGAGAGTTCTGGCCAGTGGATGATCAGCCACAATTGCCGTTGGCAGTGCCTTTGGTAGACTGGTCTGGATGCAACTGCTGACCTTCATCCTTTTCTTCATACTAATGGGATCTCATTTGCGATTGACCTTTGGTCACGCTACGCGATGAAGCTTCGCTTCCGCTAAAAGCGATCGCATGGTGCAGCAGCAGCGAAGTCTGGCAAGGATCATGCCCTACCCATCACTAGATGCTCAGCCGTTGCTCAGGCAGAAGATACCGGAAGTGGGGTACTTTACCTAACTGTGTTTTCCCTTCAAGCATTAGAATATTAAGAATTGTGTCTAAGTCTTGCTAGAGATTAGTCAAGAATAGATGCAAGACATCAGCAATTCTATATATTCACACCCAAAACAGAAACAAAATGGCAAAACATACTAAGGCTTTCATGTCCCGAACCGTAAAAAAGAATGAGCCTACTGGGGTCAAGTATATGACCAAAAACCAAATGGAGTACTATATGGGTGCCAAGCTTATAGAAATTGGGGTTGAGCCGAAATCAGCTATTTATCGATGGTCAGTAGAAAGCAAAGAAAACGATAACCACGAAGTTTGGACTTACGCTGCCTACTGGGGAGATTCCAAAGAGCAACTGTTGCAAGAGGAGCAGGCATCAAAAGAGAACTGATATTCCATTTCCATTGGGATTGGCAAGAGCCAAGAGTGTGGGGAGAGGGGGGATTCCTCTTGCCTACTCCCTACTCCCTACTCCCTACTCCCTACTCCCTACTCCCTATTCCCTATTCCCTGTTCCCTATTCCCTTTCCTATTGAAATTACTGCAAACCCCACGCATTCTTTACTTCTGGGACTTTTCCAAATCAATACAGTCATTAGCTAACTGGTCAGCTTCAAGGTTTTGGGTTTTGTTAATCCAGATTAATTCGTAGAAATCCAGTTTATCAAGAAGGGTTTTGGCTCGGGTGTGAAAGCTAACTAAATTGTTGTTTTTAACCATATAATCCCCATGGAGCTGGTTAATTACTAGTTCGCAATCCCCATAGATTTTGGCTTCTTTTGCTCCCAGCTTTAGAGTCTTCTGTAGTCCAAGGATTAGTCCCATATATTCACTTTGGTTCTGAGTAGTAAATCCTAAGTATTGAGAGACTGGATAAACTTCACCTTGATACTGAATTATAGCAGCGCATGCGGATTGATTAGTGCGTTTTTTGCTGACACCATCGAAATGAATAATAGCAATATTCTTCGATTTATCTGTCATGATATTGTTTAGCTTGTAGGGAGTTTGGTTGTAAGCATTTAGCCGTCAGCGGTCAGCAGTCAGCGGTCAGTGGTCAGCGGTCAGTGGTCAGTGGTCAGTGGTCAGTGGTCAGTGGTCAGCGGTCAGTGGTCAGTGGTCAGTGGTCAGCCTTTAGCTGATAGCTGATAGCTGATAACTCATAACTGATAGCTGATAGCTGATATAGCAATCCGTGTAGGACTTGTGATAATTTTTGTTCCCCGTTCCCTGTTCCCTGTTCCCTGTTCCCTGTTCCCTGTGTTATAGCTGATAGCTGATAGCTGATCGCTGATAGCTGATCGCTTACCTGTTCCAACCCTACTTTAATTGGTATTTTTTTACTGTCGAGCCACCTCTGTTCTATTCGCCTGCCAAATTTTAATCGTCCGATCAAATCCCCCAGTAGCCAGAAAACGCCCATCCCGACTAAAGGCAAGGGATTGTACCCAATCTTGATGTCCAGTCAACCAAGCAATCTGCTGACCAGTGTTCAAATTCCACAACCGCACCCCATCACGACTAGCACTAGCGAGAATTGTGCCATTAACTGGATTAATTGCGATCGCACGAATCTTTCCAGTATGTTTAGTCAAGGTATACTTAAGCTGCCAAGTCTGCGTATCCCAGACCCTAATCTTACCGTCATAACCACTGCTGACTAGGGTTCTACCATTAGGGGTAAAGGCTAGAGCACTAGTGATACCTTGATGAGCTCGAATAACGTAAAGGGGTTGTCCTGTGTTCAGATTCCAAATTTTAATCGTGCCATTCTTGAGTCCACTTACCAGGGTTTCGGCCTTGGGATGAAGCGCTAGGGAATAGGTTGGATGATCAAAATCTGCCAGAGTGTAAAGGGGACGTTGGTTTCTGATGTCCCACACCCGAATACCATCCAATCCCCCAGTCACTAATACCTTACTATCTGAGGTGATAGCTAGGGAAAGTAAATTGCTAGTATGCCCTAGAAAAGTACGGGTATAGTCTCCTGTGTATTCTTCCTGATTCCATTGCCACAAATTGATTCGACCATCCTCCCCGACACTAGCCAGAATTGTTCCATCAGCACTAAAAGCCAGGTCGGACACTGAGGTTTGGTGTACTCGCAGGCTATCTATTTCACGACCGGTTTTCAGCCACCATAATTTCAGATGAGCATCACTCCTGCTACCCCCACTGAGTAGCACTCGCCCACTGGGACTAAATGACAGAGCATCCACAGCGGTAGAATGGGCTTCAATGGTACGCAGCAATTGAGGAGTTCTCCAAGATTGAGCCTGGTATGAAGCCATTTCCGGTATAGCTGCAACCATTAGCCCGAGTCTTGGTTCCCTAGCGTAGGTGGTACTGGTGACCACTGCCATGATCCCGAGCACAGTTCCCAAAATCGCCAACGGTGTTTTTTTCATTCTGGTTGTTCGCGTAGCGTGGCCTTTTGGCCAAGGTTAGGGCAAATCGTCTTACTTTTCACCGCGTCAGGGGGATGTTCTTGCCAACCCGAAATTATACCCAACAACTCTGACTTTAGTAGTTCCAATGCTTCTATTTGTTCGGTAATTGCGTCAATTTTGTGCAGTAGATGCTGCTTAACCGCTCCACAAGGTAACTCACCAAAGTCATGAATTTTGAGGATGTCTTGAATCTCACTAAGGCTAAGTCCTAGGGATTGGGCGCGTTTGATAAAAGCCAGTCGATTCAACACCTGCCTCGTAAACAGGCGATAGCCAGAAGGGGAGCGGGTTGTGACTGGCGTAAGCAGACCAATTTCTTCGTAATAGCGAATGGTCTTCACGGGCAACCCGCTATGACTAGCTACCTGACCAATTTTGAGCCAGTCCTCTGATGAATTGGTGACAAGATCATTGGTAATTGGTAATTGGTAACTGACCACTGATAACTATCCTCTCCCCTCTGTTTCCCCTATTCCCTTAGGGATGAACAGTGTGATCTTAAAACAGCTTGACCTATCGAGGTGGTTGACGTCGATGTGATTGACCCTTGACAGCACTCAACATCGGTAATGGTGGACGGGAAGAACTGGGGGGAAGATACCGCTCCACAGGTTGCTCAGCCAGTTCAGTTTGCTGACTTTGGCTTTGCCACCAACGGACTGCCACTGCTATTCCCACCATCATCAGTCCAAAACTGAATAATGACCAGCGTCCGCCCACACCACCAATCACAGCATCCACCGCTCCGATAATCACGATGAAGCCTGAGATTGGCTCTTTACGGTAAGCTGACTTCAACACTCGATGCCATAAAGCATTTATCACGGCTTACTACTTACTCTATTTCACAGATTTACTTCTTTTGTAACAGAATAGTTGACACTCCCCGCCCTTGAAGGACGGGGATTCTTAGTTCTACGACACGCCTTGTCTTGATGCAGTCGCTCATGGGGGAAACCCCCAAGACCGCGCTGCATCGCTAAAATTAGCTATCCTGAAAGGCAATATTTAAGCCAAATACCCGTTCATGCATAACCAAGTATCGAGCCTAATTTAACTAATCCCAGTGGGCTTATCTCCCTAAGCGTTGGGCATTTCCCCGTTCCC
>NZ_JAAHFV010000381.1:0-5941 GCF_010672755.1 Moorena sp. SIO1F2 | reverse complement strand
CGTTCGATCTCGGCCACGAACTCGGCCGTTGTCAGGTGCCAGGGCACCGATAGTCCGCTGTAGGCGTCGCCGATGACCACGTCGAAGGAATCGTCGGGTTGACCGACCAGCCCGATCCGAGCGTCGCCGGTCACCTGGGTCAGGCGGTCGAGGGCCGGGTCGGCCAGGAGATAGTTTGATTTTTTTTTATAACTGAATACTAGCCAATTTACAGCGTTTTTTATAACTATAATTTACACAATATTTTCCCACGATTCCCGATTCCCGATTCCCTTTTTATATAAGTATCAAAAATCAAAAAAAATAGCCGTAGAAATACTATCCACGGCTATTTCAATGATCTATGTCAATGAGTTCCCAAACCGAAACTGATGTAATCCGATGTAATTGGCCACAGGCCAAGCTACACTAACAGACCGGAGCCTTTGCCAGGGGGGGAAAACCCCCCCAGAAATTTAAAGTGTTATGGCAACAGCCAATACTTCATCATTTTAGTAATCACTTCCCCTGGAACCTCAGTCGCCTCAAGAGGAGTCCATTCCGCAATCGACCCATAGCCCAATTTATAAAGCATTTGGATACTATAGATTACTGCTTCACGAGAGCCTTTCAGAGTGTGCTCAACAGGTTGTTTCTTGAAGTTTGACTTAAAGTCTTTTGACATAGATCAAAATTTGAACTCGTTAGGTTTATATAAATAATAGTAATGATTATGATTTTATTTGTCAAGGGTTTTGAAAAGTTTTTTTTGGGGAGTTTTAGGGATAATAAAAAAAAGCGATCGCTCTTAGCGGAAGCTGAGGCCTAAGGCCACGCGGGGCGCGTTCGCTTCATCGCGTAGCGTGACCTTAGGTCAATCCCTTAGGGTCTCTGTCAGAGAATCCCGTAGGGTATCTTGCAGAGAATCGCATAATCATTGGTAAGCGATCGCTTTGGTAATTTGTAAGCATTCAGCCGTTAGCATTCAGCCGTCAGCCGTCAGCCGTCAGCTGACTTAACAAAGATTAAACGAATGCTTACTTGTTTTATTTAAAAGCTCAAAGCTGATAGCTGAGAGCTGATAGCTGAGAGCTGATAGCTGAATGCTTACGGTAATTTTAACTAGTAATTTTAAGGATAGGGCTGGGAGGAGGAAGTAGGGAATAAGGAACTTCAGATCTCTTTCCTAATGTTGCCTTTTGCCTGTTACCTTTTGCCTTGTTGTCAGGGTGCATCTCCTCAAAGCTGTTTGATATCATGTCCGGATAATTAGTTATCAAAAAACATTCCCCTTGAAACCTTACTCCTTTACTTCAGCATAGCTGCCTTTTTTTACAAGAAGTGTGTTTACAACCCATATACAAACGCTGTAGATCGCAATCTGTATATGGGAGATGGGGGGCATTTCTTTGGGTCGCAGTCCATCTGCTCAGAATTAAAAAAATTAGGAAGTCTCGAAATCCAGGAGAATCAAGTGTTGGCTAGAAGCCATCACCATGTAATGCTGAATCTACCTGGACACGAGAAAAAATATCGGAATAGTTTAATCTAATTATATCCCATAATCAGGGATTTTGACTACAATCGGTTACCCGGAAATCACCTGAGGACATAATCATGGTACTGGTGTAGCGGTTCTGTTGCCCAAAGCCTATGCCTTTACCACTCAATCGCCCAAATCCCCAGATGGTAAGATTAGATGATAATCTTCTGCCTGATTACATTACTTTGGATCTAAAAGAACGTCTAATCACCCACCTCAGTCAGATAGTACGCGATCGCGATCCGTATATGGCATCTGGGGGACATTTCTATGTCCAGGAGTACATCCGCCAAGAATTAGAACAGTGGGGAAGCGTTGAAATTCACAAGTTTCAGGTGTCGGGCAAAACCCATCATAATCTGATTCTGAATCTACCGGCAAAAGAGGCGAGACCGCAACAGTTTGCTCCGATTTTAATTGGCTCTCACTATGATGCGGTACCTGGAAGCCCAGGAGCAGATGATAATGCTACCGGTGTAGCGGTGCTCTTGGAGTTAGCTAGAGCCTTTGCCACTCAAGCGCCTACACACCCAGTCCGACTAGTAGCATTTGATATGGAAGAGTATGGATTGCTCGGAAGTGCTGCCTATGCTGCCTATTTAAAAGAACAACAGCAACCCTTGCGGTTAATGCTGTCTTTGGAAATGTTAGGGTATTGCGATCGCACTCCCAATTCCCAATGGTACCCACCAGGACTAAAATACTTTTACCCCAATCAGGGGGACTTCATTGCTTTAGTGGGAAACTTGCCAACAATCCTTGACTTTAGGCATTTAGCTCGCTTTATCCGCCAAGCTGGGATCCCTTGTCAGTGCTTACCAGTACCATTACGAGGGGTAATCGTTCCTCAGACCAGACTCAGTGACCACGCTCCATTTTGGGACCAAGGTTATCCAGCTTTGATGGTAACCGATACAGCATTTCTGCGCAATCCCCATTACCATAAACCAAGCGATCGCATTGATACCCTGGACTTAGATTTTATGACTAGTGTCTGTCGCGGCTTAATCGCTGGTCTTGGAAATCTTGTCTAGGGGGATCGGGAATTGGGAATCTTCTAGAGAAGGTGGGCAGTGCATCATACAGACAGAACAGATCAACCTTGGGGCGTTATTAAGCACTGCCGACCCTAAAGGAACTAGTGTCTTCGCGTCAGCTAATCCTTGGGATTAATCGCCAATTGGGTTAGCATCTCCGACAAACTTCAACAAGTCTGTCATAGTAAATGTTCCTGGTTTTTCAGAAGGAAGTATCGGCGTCCACTGGGAGCAGCGTGATAAAAATGAGTTGCGATCGCCTTCGATAAGACCAACAAAAACTTCAGCCAAAATACGGCTTCCTACATCCCCCAAACGCACTCCGTTACCTTGGATTTGGGCTTCTTTGAGGATATAGTACCACAAGGGGGACTTAACATCAAAACCAAACTGGGCGGCAACATTGCCATCTTGGCCTGTGGAAATATCTTCCTTACTCAAGGGCCGGAATCCCATGCAGCGAGCCACATCTTGACCAGCGGGCAAGCCAAGGTTACGACCACGCAACAGATTTCTCACCGCTAGGGAATTCGGTGGTGGAACATTAGGCAAATTCTTGAGGGGGTCAACTAGAAATGGATCAAGTTGGCGGCTCAAGTTAACCGGTACATTAGGATCGATCGGGAAGAAGCGACGCCAGTCAATTATCCAATCACTGGGAATAGGAACGATTTGACCCGATTGAGCGGTGAATAAGAACAGCAGTTGTAAGGTTGCAGGAGTTACCCCACCAGGACGAGAAGTAAACACTCGGTTGTAGTCATAATCCGCACGGATCATGCTGTGTCCGAGACGATAAGCTGCTACAGAGAATTCCACAGGCATGAACGGATCCTGACCAAACTTGAAGAAGCGCCGACCGCCTTCAAGTACTTCTATTAGCTGCTTCTGGTCAATGACGCGAGACAAGAAGTCGAACAGTACAATCCACTGATAGTGCCAAACTACCAATTCTCGGGCTGCCTCAAAGGTAGACTTGCCCATGATAGAGTCTGATTTAATGCTGCCATCACGGATGCCCTCAACTATCTTGTTGTGAAACTTCAGGAAAGCTAGGTGGGTCTGGGCAACAATTAAATTTTCATCATTACGGGGGTCACCAATGATGGCCAGAGTACTAGGAGAACGAGGCAAATCGTTGGGCAATTCTGTGGGAATAGACGAATCGCCACCACCAGGTTGTTGGTTAGTTTTGCCAATTAAAAACAGATCTGAGTCATCGATTTGGTAGAGATAGGGTTGAACATCAGGACCAGAACCATACAGACTATCAAGATCCAGCTTTGGCGTGCGAAAATTTTTCACCGCCAAGGGGTCAACCATCATATCTCCGAGAGCAGTGGTATCGAAGGTAATGTCATGATCGATGAATTGACCCAAATAAGTATAACCAGCAGGTACATTGATATTATCGCCCTTTGGATTATTAGGGTCAGTATCATTCATGGCGTTCCCCAGCTGAGTCAAACCCTCTTCTGAAGGGGTGAAAGCAGGTAGATTAGGAAACATTCTGCCAAACTTACCTGTGGGGGCAAATTCACTGGGGGGTTGATGTTCACCCTTGCGAGGACCAAATCCATGGCGTCTTAACATAATTAAGCTGCTTTTATACCTGTTTTTGTGGTTTATATATCCACTATGAGCTACCAAACAGATTAATAACAGTACCCTCGAGGGTGAAATTTTTGGCAAGGATATGTTGTATAGTGCTACGCGCAAGTCAGACCTCAGAAGTCAGTCTAAAGAAGGTGGGCAGTGCATCAAACCGACCAGATCAGCTCGGCTTTGGGCGTTACTACAGCAACTAGTTCCCATGGATAAGGTCTAAACTGGGTTGTTAATGACTGCTATATCGGTGCCTGTTTCACCGTAATCAACCACTAAAACCATTAGGAGCAACTTTATGAGCGTTGTGGCTGCCAGAAAATACCCTGATAAACTAGTTTTTGCCTCCGACAGCATTCGGCTGTCAGGATACCTCAAGCAAACTCACCGGGTCACTGGGGATGAGTGGGGCAAGCTATTTGAAATCAATAACATGATTATTGGCGGCGTGGGATATACCATGGAACTGAGTTTCATGCAAATATTTGCCAGAAACCATTCTCCAGCCGCTCCTACCGTTGAGGCTGTTCTCGATTTTATTGTGGAATTTTATGCTTGGGCAAAGGATAAAGACGATACCTTTGGTCGCAGAAATGAATATTTGTTAGCAGTAGAAAGGGATATTTTTTGTATCAGTGATGGCTATCTCGTGGATAAAATTAATGAATTTGGTGCCATTGGTGCTGGACAAGATTATGCTCTGACGGCAATGTACTTAGATAAAACCCCTGAAGAAGCGGTAGCTATTGCTAATGAGCTTTGCGTGTATTGCTCTCCTCCCATTAATGTGATTACTAAGGAAATCAGCGACATCTGACTTGGGTATAGTGCTGAGTACTAAGCTTTTTTGTAAGCTATCAGCTATCAGCTATCAGCTAATGCGCTACGGGCACCCTACGCGAACAGCTTTTGAATGAAAGAGGTAAGCCTTCGTTTAATCTGAGTTAAGTCTGCTTACGGCTGACCGCTGTTCGCGTTCAGCCGTGAGCTGAACGCGCACGCGTGCGCTTCGCGCATATGCTTAAGCGTTTTTGACGGTTGACGGTTAGCTGTAAACCAGACCCTGTAAACCAGACTTAGTACCCAGCACTGAAGACTCAGCTTAATCCTGTTTGGATTTAGTAAGTCCATTTTCTTCACTATACCGTTCTATAAAACGAATGAAACGATCCCACTGCTCTCGAGATTTCATTATGTAAGTTGCTTCTATAGCCATTGGTTCACCATTAACAAATTTGCCATTAACCTTACTGGTAGAAATCTCACCTTCTTCGTCAACCATGTACATTCCGGTGATATCTTCCTTAAAGTCTTTATCGATAGCTTGAGGCTTGTTAAAATAAAAGGTTGCAGTGCCAGTCTGACCAGTTTTCGAGCGAGTTATACGTATATCGGGTACAACTTCTTCTTTGATGCCTCTAGAGAACTGAATTTCTGCCATGCTATAAGTCCGATTAAGAAAATATTAAGAATCTTTACACCACTATCTTCTCATCCAAGCTGCAATAAATGGCAAAAAATTTTAACTGATGCCTAGGTTCACGACCTAGCAATGGCGAAAATAATCCAAATTTAGCCTAAGCAGTGGGAAAATGGGATTACACTGATACCGTTTCGGCAAACCGATTTAAGCAATCACTAGATCATACAATGCTCTTCATTGTCAAAAAAAAACTCTGGCAGCTATCGTCGAGTCAGGGAATGACTATTTAGTTAAAGTCAAAAAAAATCAACCCGGAGACGAAACCTTAAAATAAGGCAGCCTTAATCATAAAGT
>NZ_JAAHFV010000380.1:0-6006 GCF_010672755.1 Moorena sp. SIO1F2 | reverse complement strand
TCCAGGGGTAAATTGTCCCTGGTGCAACCGAGGCTATATCCCTGCCCTTGTGTTTGTTACAGAGAGTACAAGATAACGCTAAATTGGATTAATTACTAACAGTAACGAGCTGTATAGACCAAATAGCCGGTCGGGACTTCCTGGGATTCTGTTAGCATCAAAAAACCCCCTTAACGGGGGCTGTTCAGAGGTAAACTTGAGGGAGTTTGGTCGGTAGTTAGATATTATATATTTTGAAATTGTTTAGGTTTAGGACTTGATTTTGGTCAAGAATTTATTGTATAATTATGACCTGCTCTTCAGATGATACCGCCTTAATTGCCAGGATGCGGCGAGGCATTTTGGGTTGAGTTGGGAGTAATTCAGTGACCAGTCACCAGTGATCAGATGATTGTAACGGGCGGTGAGCAGGGGCTGAGTTCACCGCCCTGTGCTATATCCCTACTAATTCGGGATCTTTAGCAAAACATATTACCGATGGCACGATAGGTTTCTTTCCCGACAATCCCATCTACAATCAAGTAGTCAGGATTAGATTTGCCCTGGTAGTTGTAGTCGCTTTGGAAATTCCTTACTGCCTGTTCTGTTTGGGGGCCAAACTGTCCGTCAAAAACCAAAGAATAGCCCATGTAGCAAATTAATAACTGCTGGAGAAAGCGGACAGCTTCACCGGCTTTTCCCTTTTTCAAAACTGGTAGGTGGGTGACGTAAGCAGCGTTAGCCTGACTAGTTACTTCAGAACCATTAGCTAGTGCAGAACCATTAGCTGGTGCAGAACCATTAGCTAGTGCAGAACCATTAGCTAGTGCAGATTTAGAATTGATAGTGTTAGTTAGCATGATGGATTTCTTTTCCTTAATGATTTGACGTTTACGATGGAATACCTTTTCAGGTTTCGACATTGGACAAAGTTTTTATTCTCTGTCTTTTGTCTCTACACCCTTAAGACGATCTCAAAACCCTATTTTGGAATTTTTCGAGTTAGCACCAATTTTTTGATCTCAACTCACCCCATTCAAACCCATTTCAAAGCCCAAAACCCTTTTAAAACCTAACTTTTAGCCGTTTCAGTGTGTTGGGGTAAAAAGCTCGGAGCCGCTACCCGAACCCATTACTGATAGCAAAAAAGGTGCGTTACACGTTGTTAACGCACCCGACAAGATCAGGCATTAGTCCAAAGAGCGCTTCGCGATTTACCGTCTACGCGAACGCACTAATTTGGGATCTTTAGCAAAACATATTACCGATGGCACGATAGGTTTCTTTCCCGACAATCCCATCTACAATCAAGTAGTCAGGATTAGATTTGCCGAAGTAGTTGTAGTTGCTTTGGAAATCCCTTACTGCCTGTTCTGTTTGGGAGCCAAACTGTCCGTCAAGAACCAAATAATAGACCGTGTAGCAATTTAAGAACTGCTGGAGAAAGCGGACAGCTTCACCGGCTGTTCCCTTTTTCAAAACTGGTAGGTGGGTGACGTAAGCAGCGTTAGCCTGACTAGTTACTTGAGAACCATTAGCTAGTACAGAGTTAGAATTGATAGTGTTAGTTGCCATGAGGGATTTCTTTTCCTTAATGATTTGACGTTTACGATGGAATACCTTTTCAGGTTTCGACATTGGACAAAGTTTTTATTCTCTGTCTTTTGTCTCTACACCCTTAAGACGATCTCAAAACCCAATTTTGGAATTTTTCGAGTTAGCACCAATTTTTTGATCTCAACTCACCCCATTAACCCCACTTCAAAGCTCAAAACCCTTTTTTAACCTAACTTGTAGCCGTTTCAGTGTGTTTGTTGAGAAAGCGATGCTCGGTACGAGCTGCTACGCGATGCTCGGTACGAGCCGCTACGCGATGCTCGGTACGAGCCGCTACGCGAACGCATTACTGATAGCAAAACAGGTGCGCTACACTTTTTAACGCACCATACAAGATAGGCGATTAGCCCAAAAAGCTAGCGCTTCGCCATTGACCATAGGTCACGCTACGCGAACACACTGCACTATCTCCCTATCTCCCTAAAAAAAAATCGGTCAAGTTTGGGTTAACCCCAATCCTTGACCGAATTCTGTACTTTAACGTTCCACAAATACAGCTGAGCTGCACTCAACTATCGATAATTTCAGATCAACTATGACATGATTCCCGAGTTAGTCAGCAACTACTGGAAAGCAATAACATTCCAACTCATTTTGCTTGATGCTGCTTCATATTCCTCCACAAAACATCCTTCGCCAGTCCTGATTTGCCAGGGGGCAACCCTGGCAAAATCCTATCTTAATCTACGTAAAAATATCGAATCAAAAAGGTCATAACCTCACCAGGTTTTCCCGTCGGCTCCGGAGTGCTCCACTCGTCTGGTTCCGCATACTTAAGGGAATAAATGGCATTAATTGTTTTGCGAACCTTTTCAGGAGAACCGATCAAAAAGAGCTTGGCTTTCTTGGGTTTAGGACTTTGGTTGTCGGAAGGAGGAAAATTGTTACTCATCTGAAATTATGGATTGATTTTGTGGACATCATTAATGTATTAATAAGTTAATCGTTTGTCAAGGGGTTTAGAAATTTTTTTTATTAAGAAATCGGGAATCGGCAAAATGAAGAATGAAGAATGAAGAATGAAGAATGGAGAATGAAGAATGAAGAATGGAGACTGAAGAATGAAGAATGGAGAATGAAGAATGGAGACTGAAGAATGGAGACTGAAGACTGAACTAATTCTAAATTAGAATTTATAAATTATAAAAGTGCGATTGACCTACGGTCACGCTACGCGATCGCAAAAATGATTTGTGGTGGGAACCCCTGTGAGATCTCCCCATCTCCCCCTCTCCCCACACTTCCCACCCTCCCCACTTTTGCCTTTTGACTTCTGACTTCTAACTTCTGACTTGCGCGTAGCGCTATAATTGATTCAGTCAGTTTCAGTAAATCCCTGTCCCACATTCATCTAGCTATTGATCAGGCAGTATTCCATCGGACCATCCTGTCGGCGGAATGCTAAAAAAAGCACTACCCCCATCACTCCTCTAAACAAAATCTAATGTCTGGTAACTCACCCCCACTGATTCAAACCCTGACCCCAGACCGTTGGGCAGGGTGGAGCATGGACTTTATCGGGGCAGGCTATATCGCTTTATTTGTCAAAAATGGTCGGTGTGTGCGGGTATGGAAACCAGGGCGTCATGTCAGCTTTGCCCTACCCTGGCTAGAAAAATGTGAACTGCTCCTAGTAGACAGCAAACTCCGGCACTTGCCCATTACCTCTCAGGGAGACTTTCTATCCCGGGATCAGTATCTTGTCAATGTCTCTTTGAATGTAATGTATCAAGTCGTAGATGCCAAACGAGTTGCCCTAGAAATATCTGACCCCATTGCTGCCCTAACTAGTGCCGTTAAAGATAGTTTAGGAGTAGCAATTAGTCACCTGAGGATGGAACAGTTAACCAATCAGGGACGAGTAGAAGTCCGACAATACGTTCTCGACCATGTTGACGTTTACTATACCGTAGGCTTTTCCATCGAAGATGTGCGAGTCAGTGACATCAGCTTTCCTAACACACGGGGGATAATTCGTCAAGTCGAAGGGATGAGTGCTCGACAGGAAGCAGAACATGAAGCCGTCCTAAAAATGCAGATTGCCAATGCTGGTCGCCCAGAACTCTCCCCACCACCAATCCAGCAAGTCAATATCCTCCCTGGTGGAGAAGCTAACTCTAAACACGCCATTGTCAATCAAGAAGTACCTAGGGCTACAATTCCAGACGAATCAGCCGCCACACCCAGTCTGCCGATTCGCGATCAACCAGTACTTGCCCCAACCGTACTTTTTTCCAATCCTACCCCACCAAGCAAGGGGCGTTTAGTAAACCCTTCATCCGGTACCATCATTGTTTTGTCTGCTAATCCTTTCACCATTGGCAGAGAACCCACGAACACCCTAGTGTTAGAAGATGCGATGTGTTCTCGCAACCATGCCCAAATTCTCCAAATTCCAGAGCCTCAGGACAAAGTGCGCTATCAAATCATTGATGTTGGTAGTTCCAATGGTACTTTTGTGGACCAACAGCGGCTTACCTCCCATCAACCCTTTTGGCTCAGTGCAGGAAATGTGATCCAGATTGGTAATCAGGAATGGACTTTCCAGTTACCTTGAGCAGTTGATCCGCATCTAATACTCTACGAGGCAGCATGACCGTAAACGTAGTGCCAACACTGACATCACTGTTTAGACTAATTGTCCCGCCATGGATATCGACACATTTTTTGACAATAGCTAACCCCAGTCCAGTACCAGAAATATTTTCTACATTCGAGCCATGACCGGAACATATTCTTCCCCAATATGGGAGTTGAGTCCTGATCAATAAAACTCCTGACAAAGCTTAACATTAACCGACATCTTGCCTTAGACTTAAAGAGTAGCTCTTTGGAGAACGATGTCAGTCAACTATGTTCCACCAAGAGTCGCTGCTCAAAGACTTGGAGTTTCAACGAGAACTCTCGAAAGATGGCTCGAAGCTGGGAAAATCAAAGGGATCAAGACGCCGGGAGGTCAAAGAAGATACGACTTGGATTCAGTTGTCTCTATTCGACCAGCCAAACCAAAAAGAGACATCATCTTATATGCCAGAGTTTCAAGCCGCTCTCAAAAGAGTGACCTTGAACAACAAGTACGCTTTCTTAAGTCTCGTTACCCCGGTTGTGAAGTCATCTTTGACATCGGGTCAGGACTCAACTTCAAAAGATTTGGACTACAATCCTTACTGGACAGAGTTCTCAGCAACACTTGCGAGCTTATTGTCGTTGCCCACAAAGATCGGCTTTGCCGCTTTGGGTTCGATCTTATCTCATGGCTGTGCGGCAAATTTGAGACAAAGATACTGGTTCTCGACGAAACGCACCTCAGCCCAGAACAGGAAATGGTCGAAGATATCCTTGCAATCCTCCACGTCTTTAGTTGCCGACTCTATGGACTCAGGAAGTACAAAAAACGAATCCTTGATGACAGCGAGTTACCGAGTTTATCCAGTAAAGGAACTTGAGAAGATCTGGAAGAAGTGGGTTGCAGCCTCTCGAAAGGTCTACAACATATCTATTGATTATCTAAACAGAGAACAAGGCTATGTTAAGACTACCAAGAAGGGAGGGAAGCACGGATTTAGGACTTTTTTAAAAAGTTCTGGATTAATTCCTCAATGGTGCATTGATCTAGGTATATCAAAACTTTTAGACAATGCGTCAATGGAAGCTTACACCGCCTGGAAGGAGACGAAAAAACAGCCACAGTACATTGGTATTGGGAAAAAAAGAAAACTTAACCCTGACAGGGGAAGAAAACTAGCCAGGTTTAGGAGTATTCGAGATCAAACCGCTACTCTACAGTTCGATCCTACAGCCTATAAAAATGGCCACTGGATGGTTTCGTCTACAAAACATCTACCATTACCAGAATTCAAGGGACACAACTATTGTGTACTGACTAACGGATCTACTGAATTGACCTTCAACAAAGGTAGGTGGTTTGCTCACTTCCCTGTGCCTCTAAGGACTGAACCAACAATAACCGAGAAAATTATTGCCTTAGATCCGGGCGTCCGCACTTTCGTAACAGGATTTGATGGTTCGGATTTTTTAGAGTTCGGAAATGGTGATTTTAGCAAGTACGCCCACGCTTTGTAGTCATCTCGACCAAATAAAGTCAAAGCATGACAAAGTCAAAGGGAGGAAATTCAAGAGGCTACGTTACAAGCTCAGGAAAGCCATGGAACGCCAACGGACTAGAATAAAAAACCTGCGTTCTGAGATTCATAAACAAGTAGCGTCTTATCTAGCCAGAAACTACGACATTATTGTTCTGCCTACTTTTGAGACTTCTCAGATGGTAGCTAAAAAGAGGAGGAAGTTAAGGAGTAAAACTGCTCGCGCGATGATGAGTTGGGCATTCTACCAATTCTCGCAGACTTTAGGGCATTTGTGTAACCGGTACGGTTCCAAACTCGTGAGAAA
>NZ_JAAHFV010000038.1:0-33183 GCF_010672755.1 Moorena sp. SIO1F2 | reverse complement strand
TTGAATGCTGATAGCTGAATGCTTACCTAGTACGTAGAAATCCGGATTTTAGGCAAGCAGAAAGAAAAAAGTGACAGATTCACTAAATTTAAGATTTATAGCCCTAAAATAGACAACAAGTTATAAGACAACAAGTTATGGCTGCTTTTGTATTGCTAAGGAGTTGATGTGTCAATATTTTCCCCGAAGCCCCAAGATCGACATAGCCACCACCCTCCGAATCCCTCAAAGAAACTGACGGAGAAATCGGATTTGAATAGGAGTGCTGTGTCTAATAATGGCAAGCCCCCCTCATCAAAGCCAAGACGGCGGAAGCGGTCGAGGGTAGTTGCCCAAACTCTCAACGGAATCAAGCGTGTATCTACTACAGTTATCAAACCGCTAATCGGACCAAAAGCAATCTATCGTCGCTCCTGGTTTTGGATCGGACTAGGGGTGGGTGGCAGTGCGATCGCATTGGGTTGGGGTTGGCAAAAGCTAGAAAGCTCTCTGCCAGATTCTACTAAGGATGTCTTGACCTATGTTCGAGATGACACCATCACCATCAAAGCTGCCGATAGCACTATTATCCAGCAAATTGGGCCAGCTACCCATGAGACCCTCAAGATTTGGGAAATACCCGAAACCCTGATGGAAGCTTTCATTGCTATTGAAGACCAACGCTTTAAAGAGCATAAAGGGGTAGATTCCCAGGGTATTCTCCGTGCTACTGTGGCTAACCTGAAAGCTGGGGGAGTAGTAGAAGGAGGTAGCACGATTACCCAGCAACTCGCTAGAATTGTCTACTTTGATCACGAACGCAGCATCGTACGGAAACTCAAAGAAATGCGCATGGCGCAGAAAATTGAGCAGGATTTGACCAAAGATCAAATCCTGGAGCGCTATTTAAACTTAGTCTATTTGGGTTCCGGTGCTTACGGCATTGCTGATGCGGCTTGGGTCTATTTTAGTAAACCCGTAAAAGACCTGACCTTGGGAGAAATAGCAACACTGGCGGGATTACCTCCAGCTCCTAGTGTTTACTCGCCATTGTTTGAGGGCAAAATCAATAGCTCTAGGCAAAAAGCAGCCAAAGAGCGTCGTGATGTAGTATTGCAGCGGATGTTGGAAAATGGCTACATCTCCCAGGCTGAAGCCGACAAAGCCATGGCCGAGCCCCTGAGTATTAAGCCAAGCCAACCGAAGCGACTGGAGCGTAAAGCATTCTATTTCACTGAATACATCCAACAAGAATTGCCCAAATACGTTTCCAAAGAAGTACTGGCTCAGAAAGGGCTGACTATTGAAACTACAATTAATTTAGAGTGGCAAGATGCTGCTGAAACTGCTGTCCAAAAGACCATGAAAACCTATGGTCGGTACCAACGGTTTGGACAAGCTGCACTAGTTGCCGTCGATCCCCGCAATGGTCAGATCAAAGCCATGGTCGGGGGTAAGGATTTTAATGACCTAGATAGCAATAATTACCTCAATCGGGTCACCCAAGCTCAGCGTCAGCCTGGTTCTACATTCAAAACATTCGTGTATACCGCAGCATTAGCAACAGGGATGTCTCCCTATAAAGGCTACATGGATGCCGGATATATAGTAGATGGTTACGAACCTAAAAACTACAGTGAGAGATTCCGGGGTTCGATCTCAGTGCGGGATGCCCTGATTTCTTCGGTGAATGTAGTAGCCGTAAAAACCCTAGTGGATGTGGGCTGGGAGCCGATCATTAAACTAGCTCAAAAAATGGGGATTAAATCCAAACTCCATTCCACCTACTCCCTAGCCTTAGGAGCATCTGAGGTAAACCTGTTAGAACTTACCAGTTCCTATGGCACCTTAGCCGCCCAAGGCATTCACCACGATGCTCATGGGATTCGCCGCATTATTGACCAGCACGGTAACGTGATTTATGACCACAAACTCGAGGGTGAGCGAGCTATTGATGCAGAAACAGCAGCCATTGTGACCTGGATGCTCAGGGGTGTGGTTACCGGGGGTACCGGAACAGCGGCTCAAATTGGACGACCAGCAGTTGGAAAAACCGGTACTACGGATGATGCCCGTGACCTCTGGTTTGTGGGCTATATTCCCCAATTAGTAGCTGGGGTTTGGTTAGGTAATGATGATAATAAGCCTACCAAGGGTTCTAGTGCAACTGCTGCTGCCACCTGGCGTCAGTTCATGTTGGAGGTAATCGAAGACTTAGACCGTGAGTCCTTTACTGAGCGCCCCAGGAAGTTATCAGGTCGGGAAGCTACCATTGAAGCTCAGCCGATTAAACCCAAACGAGTTATTAACAAAAAATTTGTTCCCACTACCGTTACCGCTTCCACAACTCGGTCAAGGAGAAGAACTAGTTCAAGAAGAGCTAGTTCAACCAGAAGAGCCAGTTCTACACGGCGGCGTAGTAGTCGGGTCAGGGTGTCTAGGAAGAACTCTCAACCCAAACGGTATTACCGTCGCAAAGCTACAACTAAACGGTCTTATCCCCGTAAAAGTACCACCAGACGCTATACGCCTAGAAACACTGCCCCGAGACGGTCAGCACCAGCCAAGCGCAGGTATGCACCAGCACGAGCAAGGCGCAGACCAGCACCAGCACCCAGAGTTGCTCCCAAGCCGGTGGCTCGTCCTAAGCCTCAACGCAAGCCAGCAGGAGGTCCGTTAGCTCCCCCAGCAGCTAGAAAGTAGGTATCGAAGCCATCATGCTGGATGGTACGATAACCGAAATACGAGAAAATCTAAACTGGCTATGTATGTATTGATGGAAGCAGGCAGTTTTCCCTTGTGGTTTACCCTAGTGTATGTTGTGGGTTTTGTGGCAGCAGTTGTGATTGGCTCGATTGCTTGGTACAACTCTAAACGTCCTGCTGGTTGGGAAGGGTCAGACACTCCTAATTGGGTACCAAAGATCGATGATCCAGAGGATAATTCTAAGGGAGACCAATCCTAACAGAAGTTAGTTTGGTTGGGAAAACCAGAAGATTTGACTGAGAAAGAGCCCTGGCTTACCGTGTTGAAGTCAGGGTTCTTTTTCAGCGCTATTAGGGGAATCAGGCCACTGGTCAGAATTTGTTGGTATCTTAGAGATGTCTTACCAAATGACCATCATGACCGGAGCTGCTGAAACTAAGAAGAAAGGCAAGTCACTCCCCCCAACACTGATCATCAGGTTGGGAAAATTTGTCTGGACAACTCTCTGGCAAATGATGATGTCGAAGCTGGCTCCACGGAATAATTCTGGAGAGTACATTCGCCCGAAGAGCGAGTTTAGGAATTTTATTGGGACAGAAGCAGAGAATCCTTACCAACCTGAAGCAGGACGCTACTGTCTTTTTGTAGGACTCGGTTGTCCTTGGGCGCACCGCACTCTCGTCGTCAGGGCACTCAAGGGACTCCAAGACGCAATACCGGTATTCATTGCGTCTCCTTCCTCAAATCAGGGGATTTGGGTATTTAATGAGCAGCAGGAAGGTTGCGATACCCTTCCTGAACTTTACGAGCTGGGAAAAACAGGCTACAACGGTCGTTGCACAGTTCCAGTGCTGTGGGATAAACAGAGCAAAACCATTGTCAACAATGAGAGTGCAGAAATTATCGTAATGCTGAACTCACAGTTCAATGAGTTCGCTACTAATCCTACCCTAGACCTTTATCCAGAGGAACTGAAGGAAACCATTGATGGGTGGAATGAGACCATCTACCACACGGTGAATAATGGAGTCTATCGCTGCGGTTTTGCCCAGACCCAAGAAGCTTATGAGAAAGCTTGCGATCAGCTATTCACAACCTTGGATAAGATTGATCGAGCCCTGGAGACCAGTAGATACCTGTGTGGGGATAGGGTAACCCTGGCGGATGTGCGTCTATTTACCACTCTGTTCCGTTTTGATGTGGTCTATTATGGATTGTTCAAGTGCAACCGTTTCAGAATTCAGGACTACGATAACTTAGGCCCCTACCTGCGTGACTTGTATCAGCTTCCTGGAGTTGCTGATACTTGTAGCTTGGAGGATGTCAAGCGGGATTACTACGGCAATCTGTTCCCCCTCAATCCAGGTGGAATTATTCCCAGTGGCCCTGATTTGGCTAGCCTGCTTAGACCTCATGGTCGGGAATAGGGAGTCGGGAGTCGGGAGTCGGGAATCGGGAATCGGGAGTCGGGAATCGGGAGTCGGGAGTAGGGAATCGGGAATCGGGAGTCGGGAGTCGGGAATCGGGAGTCGGGAGTCGGGAGTCGGGAGTCGGGAGTCGGGAACAAAAATTCTCACAATTTATTTAGGTACCCTATAGTGTTGATTGAATTGGATGCGATCGCGTAGCGTGGCCAAAGGCCATCGCACTCAGCCGTTCACTCTTACACTAATCACAAGTATAGTAATACTAACTACAGTGGTTCTTATAGTAGCGATGCAGCCCGGTCTTGTGGGAAACCCCCATTCGCGCTTTGGATCAAGACAATGAGATACAAAAAATTTTTTCCCTGTTCCTTGCTTTCGATTCCCGATTCCCGATTCCCGACTCCCTGTTCCCGATTCCCAATTCCCGATTCCCGACTCCCGATTCCCGATTCCCGATTCCCGATTCCCGATTCCCTTTTAATAGTTAAAAGGATATAATTTTTTTACCGATTGGCGAGATAGAACAACAATCGTTAAAACTCCAACAAGTGTGCCAAATGGTCTGAACCAGCAGAGTAGGCAAGCTATCATAAACGAAAACCAATAATTCTTGCTTTTTCTGAGCATATATCCAGAGATAATGATAGCAAAAGCAAAGATTTCTCCAAGGATGAAAAGTATGGCACCAGAAATGACCAGCAAATATCCAGGCAAGTCCGATGAGACATTTCGTGATAACTTAAACCACTCTGATAACTCTCCTGATAAGTCTGGAGGAATTGAGTCAGTTGCACCAATCATGAACAGACCAAAAGGGATATACAACATTAGTATAAACAGGGAGTAAAATCCGACAAATCCCCCAAACATGTAGTGAGTCAATGATAATATATTTAACTGCTTTTTAGGATTTCTCATAACTATAAATTAGTCGAATTCCCAAACTTCCCAAACTTCCCAAACTGTCCCAACTTAGCACACCTCCCACACTTCCCTTCAAGACTCTCTAGGGCAGCAAAAGCCTGAGTGTGAATGGCGGCATCTCCATTGAATGCCACAAATTTTCCTAGTTTAACTCCCTGCGTCATCACCGAAAACTCAAGAACTGTTTTACCTTCACCATCTTTCCTAGCTCCACGCTCCGGCTCAGGAGATTTTTCTAGTGCGATGCTCCTTTGGAGCCGCTACGCGATTGACCTTGACCAAAAGGTCACGCTACGCGAATGGTCACGCGGGGCGCGATGCTCCTTTGGAGCCGCTACGCGAACGCATTTTGTCGGGTGGGCATGGCCTGAAACCAACGCCCAACCCTGCCCAAATTTACCGAACCTTTGTGCACCCAAAGATTCCGGTTGGGTCTTGGTGGGCATTGCCCATTTATTTTATAAGCTAACAATTTTGATATAAATCAGCAATGCCCACCCTACAATTCTTCCGGAATTCACATTAGCAATGCCCACCCTACGATTCGGGTTGGGTATTGGTGGGCATTGCCCATTTATTTTATAAGCGAACAATGTTGATATAAATCAGCAATGCCCACCCTACGATGTTTATATTAATAATCCAAAATTACCCAACAAAATTAATAATTTTTATCTATAAAATCCAAAAATATTCAATCTAATTAAAATTTAAAAAAATATTAACAATAACAAATAACCTTGATTTTTTTCCGATATTAGTAATAATAAAAATGTCCGCTATTTCGATAATATTCTTGGACAAAAAGCCGCGCTTATAGCTTGCCACCTGGAAGCGCGGCTTATACCCCCAAGCAAACACTATGTTTGAGGTATTTCCATGATGCCAAAAAAACGCTCGAATGATCATCTGATTAAGTGTCAGCGAGCCCTAGACCGCCTTGCCCAAATTGCCCAGAGCCAATCCACAAGCCCACTTTCAATGCCTCGTGCCATCACTGAGCGAGAGCGAATTTTGATCAACCTATACAGCTTCTGCCGACTATCCATGACTCCCCGGGAGTTTTATTGGAAATGGCAAGTCAGCGGTCAGCATGGTAGGGTGGGCAAATATTGAAAGTTTGGCAATTTAATGAGGAATCATCGACCTTTGCCCACCTGACAAGAGCCAATGCGATACGCGCACGCTACGCGAACAGCTATCAGTGGGGTAGGGTGGGCAAATATTGAAAATTTGGCAATTATATTAGGAATCATCGACCTTTGCCCACCCTACAAAAGCTAAATGAATTGTGATAATATTGTTCCCTGTTCCCTAATCCCTGTTCCCTGTTCCCTACTCCCTGTTCCCTGTTCCCTACTCCCTGTTCCCTGTTCCCTGTTCCCTATTATTGACTATTTATATCCTGAACTTATCAACGTCTAAACTATGCTTTCACAAAACCTGAGAATTGTTACTCTGCTCCCCAGTGCCACGGAAATTGTGGCAGCTTTAGGATTAGCTGATGCCATTGTAGGGCGATCCCACGAATGCGACTATCCCGCAACCATCAAAAATCGACCTGTCTGCACCGAGGCTCAAATCAACAGCGACAAACCCAGTGCCCAGATTGATGATGATATAAACAATTTGGTAAAACGTGCCTTGAGTATTTACCAAGTAAAAACTGATGTTTTAGAACAACTGCAACCAACCCACATTGTTACTCAAGATCAATGTGATGTCTGTGCTGTCAACTTCGATGTGGTGGAGAAAGCAGTTGCGAACCTTACTAATAGCCAGCCTCAGATAATTTCCTTGCAGCCAAACTTGCTAACTGAGGTGTGGGCAGATATTGAGCGAGTTGCTGTCATCCTGGGAGTAGAGTCACAATCTCTACTGAACCAATTACAGTCTCGTGTCGAAACCTGTAAGCAAAAGACACAGGAAATCTCGGAAAATGAGCGCCCTACTGTTGCTTGCATCGAGTGGACTGATCCGCTCATGGCTGCTGGTAACTGGATTCCTGAATTAGTGACCATTGCAGGTGGTAATCCTCTGTTTGGGGCTTTAGGTAAACATTCCCCTTATCTGGAATGGGATGCTTTAGTCAAAGCTGATCCAGATGTAATTATTGTAATGCCTTGCGGCTTTGATTTGGAACGCACAAAACAAGAAACCCAACAGATGGCTCACCATTCGCAGTGGTCAACTGTGCAAGCGGTACGCCAGGGGAAGGTTTTTGTTACTGATGGTAATGGGTATTTCAATCGTCCAGGACCAAGACTAGTCGATTCAGTAGAAATGATAGCAGAAATTTTGCATCCAGACCTGTTCACCTTTGGTTATCAAGGCAGTGGCTGGGAACGGTTTGAGGTAGGAAATGCTTAAGAAACTTATCCTGGAAAATTGGAAAAGCTTCCGTTATGCAGAACTCCCGATTGATCCCCTGACTGTGTTAATCGGAACGAATGCTAGTGGAAAATCTAATCTAATTGATGCTTTGGAACTTTTAAAACGAATAGTGTTTGGAAAGGAGATTCGATCCGCTTTGGCAGGGGATGCTGCGTTTCCTGGGATTCGAGGTGGAGTAGAGTGGGCGTCACTCAAGCCAGAATCTCACTTTACCTTGAAAGTTGTGGTTGAGGGAGAGGATGATGAAACCGATTACCTTTATAGTATTACAGTAGAAACCAAACCAAGTGTTCAGTTAGCTAATGAATCTCTAATTCGCCAGGTCTATTCACCAGATAGTAATCAAATCCTTACTCAAACTAGTTTGTTCCAAATATCTTATCCTAGAACTCAAGATAAAGATATTCATATTAAATTGCTAGATCAAGAACAAATTTTGTTGATAAATTTCTTGAAAGGTTCTAATTCTATTTTGAGTATACTTAGGGGAATAAACTATAATGCCGATATGACAAATATAATTATAAACGTTTGTAGAATTATAGAAAATATTTTTATTTTTAATCCTATGCCTGCCAGAATGCGGAACTATTCACCCCTTTCTGATCGCATTGAGAGTGATGGCTCTAATATTGCTGGTGTGCTAGCCGCATTACCTAAAGAGCAAAAAGACGAGTTTGACTCAACGGTGTCTGCTTACTTGAAATATCTGCCAGAACGAGATATACAGGAAGTTTGGGCGGAACCAGTAGGAAAGTTTGGTACAGATGCTATGCTCTACTGTAAAGAAGAATGGAAACCTGGTCAAACTACAGAAATTGATGCCCGAGGAATGTCAGATGGAACCCTGCATTTCTTAGCCATTATTACCGCACTGATCACACGACCAGAAGGGAGTCAATTAGTAATTGAAGATGTAGACAATGGATTGCACCCATCTCGGTTACATCTGCTGATAACCATGCTGAAAGAAATTGGAGAAAAGAGAAAAATCGACATATTAGTCACTACTCACAATCCGGCTTTGCTAGATGCTTTAGGACCAGAAATGATTCCCTTCGTAGTTGTAGCACACCGGGATTCAGAAACTGGAGAAAGCACACTCACCCTTCTAGAAACTATTGATAATTTACCTAAATTGATGGCATCTGGTTCCTTGGGCAACCTAGTGACTAAAGGAGCTATTGAAAGGAATATTTCTGATCCTAAGCCACTATAGACATGAGGAAGGTTTTGATTATCGATACATCGATTCTCTGCGTTTACCTGGAAGTTCCTGGAAAAGAGACTTGTGGGTCGGATAATAATAGATGGAATAAGCAGCGAGTTGTTGAGCTTTTGGAAAAAGAAGAAAAAGCATCGACAACGTTTGTACTACCCTTGGCTGCTATTATCGAAACTGGTAATCATATTGCTCAAGCTAGAATAAAAAGGTATGAAACTGCCCAAGCTTTAGCTGAGATTATGGAGAAAGCAGCAGATGAAAAAACACCTTGGGCAGCTTTCACAGATCAGTCAGTGCTTTGGGACGCTCAAGGACTGAAAAAATTAGCAGTCGAATGGTCTCAACTCGCAGCACAAAAAGTTTCAATAGGTGATGCTACCATCAAAACTGTAGCAGAATACTACGCAAAAACTTGTTGGCAGGTGGAGATTCTCACCGGTGATGATGGACTTAAGGCATACCAACCCACTACACCAGCTCCAACTCCCAGACGCAGGAGAAGTAGATGAGCTGAGGGCGTGACAAGTGCTTACGCATTTTGTAGGGTGAGCATTGCCTGTTTCCCACTCCCCTACCTGCCCGAATTCACCAAAGCAATGCCCACCAACCTTTGAGAATGCGATCGCGGCATTAGTATTTTATCCTCACACTATAGGTTATTTTCACTTCCTCCTAATCTTAATGGGTAGTGCTATATCTCCTCTTATCTCCTCTTGATATTTTCCCCCCGCGCCCCCGCCCCACACTCCCTGTTTAACCCTAAATGTAAAAAACCTACCCCTACTCCCTACTCCCTACTCCCTACTCCCTACTCCCTACTCCCTACTCCCTACTCCCTACTCCCTACTCCCTTTGGTAAAGTAAAAATTAACAATTAACAAACTGTCATCAGCACATCCTGATGCATCCTTGCCCGGTCTACCAATGACTGAATTTGGTCTTTAGTCAATGGTTCACCATTAGCATAGTGTTCTAGCCAGGTTTTACTAATCACATTTGGGTCATCTGGTAAACTAGCAACATCCCATCCAGGTAAATCCAGTTGCTCCATCAAGTAGTTAACTTTGGGGTCATAACTGAGGGCAAAACATCGACATTCTTCCGCTGCTGCCATAATCAAACTGTGGTAGCGCATCCCAATCGCCATTTCCACCCCCCGAAATAATCCTTTCAATTCTCTAGGGTCTTCTATACAAAAGATCTGATGGGGACCGGTTAACTGAGACGCAATAGATTGAGCAATGGTCAAATCTCGGGAAGCTTGGAAAGGGACTAATAAAATACAGGTTTGTGTCGCTTTCTGAAAATCCACTAAGGCATGGGTCAGATTATTCAGGCGTTTGGGAGTTAGGGTAGAATGCGATCGCAAAGTAACTGCTACTCTTGGTGCTGGTAAATCCCACAATCCTGGTACAGGTTTGGAGTCTAATGCCCAAACTGGATCGGGAGCCATAATAAACGGAATTTCCCAATCCGCTAGGAGTGTCGCTGAGCCATAATCCCTGACACTGACTGCTGTACATCCGGTGAAGGACCGCTGGGCTAGCCAACCAATCAGCCGACGCTTAATTGGACCAACCCCCTGGGCCCAAGCAATGGTTTTCAGACCCATCCTTTGGGCTAATCCCATTAAACCACAGTAGTAGAGAGGGCTAGCGGCACTAGTCACATCTTGGATTAAACTACCACCCCCCCAGATGAATAGTTCCGAAAAGCGCATGGCCTTGAGCACTGGTAGGGTAGACATGCGATCGCAACTTTCTACTCCATAGCGCTGACGAGTTTGACTAGGGTTACCGGAAAGGACTATCGGCTTCACTGACTTTGGGAGCATTTGCAGCAGTGACGCTAACAAGGCTTCATCGCCACCGTTGCCCTTGCCGTAATATCCACATAAAACTGCTTTGACTTGCTTCATGCCTTCAACTCGTCTTGCCTACGACTCCCTATATTCCCATCCGTGAGTGTAAAAAAAATGCCAATTAAAGTAGGGTGGGCAAAGTAATATTATCTAGAATACTCACGCATAACCAAACTATTTTTGCCCACCCTACAAGCTATAGTGCCATCCGTTAGATCCCTTAACCCATCAATTGCCCCTGATTGGAGCTTATTGCATCCGATCAATAGTACGATATTGAATGGCTTCAGCAACATGTTGGGTTTTAAGGTCATCATCACCACTCAGGTCGGCAATGGTACGGGCAACTTTGAGAATACGGTCGGTGCCTCTAGCAGAAAGACCAAGTTTGCGAATAGCCCCTTCTAATACATTACGGGAAGTATCATCTAATTTACAGAATCGACGTAGATGATGGCTTTGCATCTGAGCATTGCAATGAAGAGTGGGTTCAGTGTGGAAGCGGTGATGAGTGCGATCGCGTGCGACTTGGACTCGTTCTCGCACCGGTGCTGATTCTTCTCCTGTAGACTCTCTAGTGATTTCTTCAGGTTTAAGCCGATTCACAGCTACTTGTAAATCAATGCGATCCATTAATGGTCCTGATAGCTTCGACCAATATTGTTCCCGTTGGCGAGGGGAACAGGTGCAAGGTTGGATCGGGTCACCAAAGTATCCACAGGGACAGGGATTGGTACTAGCCACTAAGGTAAACTGAGCAGGAAACTGTACCGATTGGCGGGTGCGGGAAATAGTGACTTGTCCGTCTTCCAAAGGTTGGCGTAGGAACTCTAAGACATTGCGCTTGAATTCTGTCAACTCGTCTAAAAATAGAACTCCCCGGTGGGCTAAGGAAATTTCTCCCGGTTTCGGAAAACTACCACCACCCACAAGAGATGGGCCAGAGGCGGAATGATGGGGACTGCGAAAAGGGCGATCGCAGATCAGTTTGCCGCGATTTTTCAATAAGCCAGCAACAGAATAAATTTGAGTGACTTCCAAAGCTTCAGCAAAACTCAACGGTGGCAAAATTCCCGGTAATCGTCGCGCCAACATGGTTTTACCACTGCCAGGAGGACCGACAAAGATTAAATTATGTCCCCCAGCCGCAGCAATTTCTAACGCTCGACGCCCATGAGCCTGACCTTTAACATCCTTCAAATCCGGTGCAGTGGACTGGGTTACTTGCAACTGCCCCACGCTATCAATCTCTACCGGTGAATAGCGGTTTGGCTGGTTAAGGAAATCAGCAACATCTGATAGGTGCTCAAATCCATACACAGTGATGCCATTCACCACTGCAGCTTCTGTAGCATTGTCAGCAGGAACCACTAACCCAGTAATTCCCATTTGCTTTGCTGCCGCAGCAATTGGAAGTACACCAGCCACAGGTCGCAAACTGCCATCAAGGGACACTTCTCCGAGAAATAGGTGGTCTCCCAATAACTGAGGATTTAACTGTTCCGATGCCGCTAAAATACCAACACTGATCGGTAAATCAAAACTAGGACCTTCTTTCCGTAAGTCAGCCGGGGTCAGGTTAATCACAATCTTGCGTATCGGAAAGGCAAAACCAGCATTTTTCAGTGCTGCTTTCACCCGTTCTCGCGACTCTTGGACAGCGGTATCCGGTAAACCAACGACTACAATTCCCGGTAAGCCACCGGACACATCTACTTCAACCCCTACTTTGACAGCATCAATGCCGATAATTGAACCACTCCAAACCCTAGCCAGCATAGTGTTAGCCTGATACGTGTTTTGGGACAAGGAAAAAATAAGAGGACTTACGCGGTTAAGTGTCTTTCGCCCCCCTAGCCCCCCAATTCTGGGGGGTAATGATGTCAAAGTTCCCCATAATTGGGGGACCAACGGGGGCAAATGCGTAAGTCCTGACTAAAATCAGGGGAGAGTGGGAAAACTCCCCATCTCCCCATTACCAGTCTCACTTTTTCCTTCGTTTCTCTTTTTAGAAACCTTCACTTAAAGGCAAGTATAGTGCTTATCGCCTGGAGAGTTTAACCGGAAAATTACATAAATACTGATATCCTTTCGATAACAGGGATATAACCTAGGATTTTCGGGGAATCGGGAATCGGGAATCGGGAATCGGGAATCGGGAATCGGGAATCGGTAATCAGTAATCAGTAATCTTACCAACATTACCCATTAGCAATTACCTATTACCAAAAATCCAGGGACTATTTGGGAAGACATTAATCCAACAGCCCCTTCTACCGTCAAGTAGGAATTGATCTGATTCGTCGTATCTTGCGCCAGGAAAGGAACGCTGGGCGGCTCGAATGCCTTGGGCGAGGGCCAGATGCCCGTTGGCGGAAGAAATAGGTACTGTACCTATTAAATAGGTACTGACAAGCTAGTTAGTACCTATTTAAGGGGAATTTCCGTTGGAGAAGCTGTGTGCTCAGGCTTGTGTTCGCACCTTCAAAGCCCCGTGGCAACCACAACCGTTGCTCATCTGAACGAAATACCAGCTTTTTTTACCGGCGTTGCTAAATCACGGTATGATTTCACTAACTGGCGATGTTCCAAAAGAACCGTTTCCCGAACGCTTTTTGAAAAATCCATCACATCAATCACAGTTTAATTCTAAAGGCCGGTTTCCGCCTATTGAGAAAACTTCGTTTGGGGAGTTGGGAGTTGGTTGGGAAGGAGTTCCAGGGGAATTATGGGCGATCGCGTAGCGTGCGCCGGTGCGCAATCGCGTAGAGGATTAGATTCACTCAACCTCCCGCCATCGGGAGGTTGTAGGCATAGTCTCACACTCGTGGGCTCAAGGGTTGCTTTCATGTCCAAGTTTGTCGCCTTCTCACTTTATCTGATTTCTGGAGGAAGCGATTGCCAATCATCTTGTTCGATGCGAGCCACTAACTCAAACCACCCTTTCCCATCCGGTCGAAATACTACTGCTTCTCCCTGAGCGACCTTTAAACCAGTTAGAGCCTTAATGTTTGTACTGTGGGCAGATAAAACCGTATTCGTCCCTACCCTGGGGACTGTCTGTAGCATCTCATGAAGATTTTTCCAAAGCCCTACTGGATCATAACTGGGTGTGTCTGGAATAGCGTTTAGGCTTTTGACAACTTCGATCTCCGCCACATCCTCATTGAAAGCATACCAAAGTGTTTCGATGCAGCGACAAGCCGGACTTGCCAGGACTCTACCTACAGGGATGTTGAGCTGTTTAAAATGCTCTCCAACATTCTGCATATCGACCAAACCATCAGCACTTAAGGGTCGTCCAGGATCTAAACACTCTTGAAACTGGTCAGGCAATTGGTCAACCGCATCTGGTCGCACATTTCTGACAGCATTTCCGTGTCTAAAATAAATGACATGACCCCCTTTTTGCAAAGTACTCAATAGTTCTGCGGCAGTAGAGTCACCCTCAATCGTCAGTGCTTTTGCTTCTGGGGACGAGCTTTGCAATCCCACAAGAGCAAGGCTTAAGGCGACAACAGCAGAACTAATGAAACTAAACCCTTTGATGCTGTTCCTTTTTTTCATGATTAATTAATTAGTACAGGTTAGTACAGGGCAAACGCATCTAAATTTTATTGACATCTGTCATTTATCTTTAGTCATTGGTCATTAAGTTGTTGTTGTTTTGACTTCATGGTGTTGCTGATTATGGCTATGATTGTGCTCCCCTAGCCCCTTAATTTTGATACCGCTGGCGAAACATTTATTAACAAGCTGAAAGCCCTAACCAACCGGGACTTTAGCAAAATCAAATGATCGCGCATTCACACTTCAATTCAGCAACACCTGCCACAGATTGTGATTGACTTAGCGCAACTTTTGGCGTTGCTGAATCGAGCAATGAATAGGAGTAGAGTGGGCATCCTGCCCGCCCGAAGATTGTAACGGGCAAGATGCCCATTCCACGGCAAGATGCCTATTCCACAGGTGCGACCCGTGGCGAATTTAATAATTAGATGCGGAAAGCGCACCTAAAAACTCTTAAAATCATTCCATTATTAAGCAACGCCCAACTTTTTACACCTAGACCTGGGTGCGCTATTGCCGCACCCAGCACAGGATGTTGGGTTTAGTTATTTGGATAAGATTCAGCAGGTTTTTGGGAATCTTCATCTGTGAGAGTTTTGTAAGGCATGCCGTCAAATTTCTCACTTTTACTGACTCGATAGTAGGCGCTCACAAAGGTCAATACAAAGATGATCCAGATACCAACACCCCAAATTACATACTTATGTAGTTCCTGGATCGATACTGTTTTTTTTGTGAGCTTAACTGTTGTTGTTGATTGTTGCATAGTACCTCTGTTGTCAGATCTGTAATCTTGTCACATATGTGCCGTGTGTAACTATTCAGCTATCAGCTATCAGCTTAAGCGCTACTTGAGATGCTACTTGAGGTGCTATCAGCCTATGCACTACGCCCACGCTAGGCGAACAGCTTTCAGTATTCAGCTATCAGCTTAAGCGCTACTTGAGATGCTACTTGAGGTGCTATCAGCTAATGCGCTACGCCCACGCTACACCAAACAGCTTTCAGTATTCAGCTATCAGCTAATACGCTACGCCCACGCTACACCGAACAGCTTTCAGTATTCAGTATTGAGCTTTCAGCCATTCGCGTAGCGTGGCCTTTTGGCCTTGGCCAAGACTCACGCTACACGAATGGCTGACCACTGACCGCTGACCACTGACCGCTGACCGCTGACCGCTGACCGCTAAGGGCTGAATCCTTACTGCGGTGTTAGATATGTCAGTGCTACTTAGGCATGAGCGGTAAATAGGTAAAAATTGGATGCCAGTTCATAATTGTGGCAGCGGCGATGAACGTAAATAGCCAAAAGATCAGGGTCTTTGCTTGGACTTGGCGATTCTGCCAAAGTTGAGCCAAGATAAACCAACTGAGAAGCCATCCTACTAGCATTACCGTTTCTTTGCCAGAGTAGCTGCCGATCTCGCCATAAATTGGATCTGGATTCCGACTGCCTGGAATCCAACCCCCTAGATCCCAAACAATTTTGTTCCAAACTTTGTAAATGGATGTTAGGTGTTGGTTAACCATTAACAGGAAACAACTAAATGCAGCACTAAGCAATGCCGCTGCTGCTGGTCCAGAGAGCGTTGGGGGAGATTTAGAGCCAGAGGCTAAACCCTTTGGAAATTGTTTAAGCTGTGTCCAAAATTGGCTGTATAGAGGTTGACTAGAAAAGTCTTGAGAGGAGTGTTGAGACATTTTTCTTGAGCAATATTCTACAGAGAAAGAATTTTAAAAACAAAAAACAGCTATAGACCATGGGTTTTAGCGACATTGAGTCCGCTAACAAAACCACCCAGGGCGAAAAACATCATCGCCATCAAGGCAATACTGGTAGCTGCTAGTACAGGACGGTTTTTCTTCTCTAAAATTGAGTCGCCATATTTCCAGAGAACCCAGGTGCAGGCAACTCCCAGCGGCAGAGTAAACAGGACTGTAAATTCGTGATACTCCATGAATAGGTAATGAACCAGCGGAGTATTTTCTCTGATCCAGGCGCGCGCACCCCCCAGAGGAGCACGGTAGCGCATATAGGCCCAATTACCAGAAACGATTGCCAAAAAAGCTAAGCAAGATGACCAAAAGGTCAATGTGCGGACTTGGGGCAAGATCTTAGCAGACCCTCTTAACAAAGGAAAAGCCAGATGTCCTGCATAGGCAATAACCAGCACTGCTAACATCGCAGCAGACCCATGGATAGCTCCCATTGTCCGTTGCCAGGGGCTAGGGCTTAACAAACTAACAACAGGTAAAAACAGGAATAGACCAGCAGATAGAATGCCAATGCCGTAGACGCACACAGTGGCAATGTCAATCGATCTGGGAAAAGTTGAGGTATGTGTTGAGGTATTTGATTCAATGGATGGTTGCACCATGATTAAGCAAGCAATCTAGAGCTTGATCAGTAGCAGGGTAAGCGTAAGAATGAATACTGACAGGTATTACCCTTAACAATATTGATAATAAAGTGCAATAGTCCTGAAAAGTGCTAAAAATAAAAGCTTAATATTTTTATAATCTTTGCCCTAGATCACATTTGGGCTCAATTTTTATTGCCCTTAGCCTGGTTATCAGTAGGCGATTTATGACAGCAATTTACATATCTATTGCTATTGATTAGTTAATAAAACTGAGATGATGACAGATATTGGGAAATATCAGACAGCAATATGTATTAGATTGTCAAACTTACCCCTCTTACCCCTCTTACTCCTTTTACCCCTCTTACCCCTTTTACACGTTTTACACGCTTATCCTCCCTTCGTCTCTCCCTCTTGCCTATAAGTTTTTTTTATGATAACAATTATTATAACAAATGGAATATAACCACAGGGTAAACGCATCTAATTTTCTGAATCATATATATAGTGTTTTTTTTATTAAAAAAACACTATATGTGTAAAATGCCTGGTCAATAAGCACAAGAGCATGATCAGCTTATTCAAACACCTGAATATCCGGGGGATACATGCAGGGTAAGCGCAAGAAAAATTGAGCCAAAATGTGATGTAGGGCAAGGATTAAGACAATATTAAGCCTTGATGCTCAGCACTATTGATTTTTATTATCAATATTTTTTATAAAAATCCTGCCTTATTGATTCTTGCCCTTACCCTGGCGTTTATAGCGTTTTCAAATCAAATGTGAAACTAGGATTGATGGTATAGCGCTGCGCTATACCTTGTTCAGAGCTTGGTCAAAGGCCGTCAACAGGGATTCCAGGGAAAAAGTTTCCTTAGCATGGATATAACCCTGCTTGGCTAGCCTATCTGCAGCGATTGGATCACTGAGCAAATTACCAATGACCTTAGCCAGTGCTACTGAATCTCCTGGCGCTACCAAGTGACCAGTCACGCCATCCTGAATCAATTCCACTGCACCACCAGCAGCAGCAGCAACTACGGGTCGTTTTGCCAACTGACCCTCGACAATCACCCGACCAAAGGGTTCCGGTTCAGTAGAGGTATGGAGTACAATATTGCAAGCAGACATTAATGCTGGCACGTCATTGCGAAATCCCAGCATGTGAACACGACCAGCAAGTTCTGGTGCCGCAGCCATAGCTTCGAGCCGTGAGGCGTATTCTGCTTCACCAAATAGGGCTTTACCAACCAACAGGGCGTGTACATTGGGGAGTTCCCGTAAGGCTTCTAGTAAAATATGCTGACCTTTCCAGTAAGATAGCCGACTGAATACACCAACCAGTGGAGCATCACCAATGCCGAGCTGGTCACGGATTTGAGCGGATTGATCCGATGCCAGATTATCGAAGGGGTCTGAAGCAATGCCGTTGTAAACTAGTGTTACTAGGTCTTCGCGTCCCCCAGCAGCGATAAAGGCTTGACCAGTAGCACGAGAATTGACCAATATTTGAGATACTCGACGATTAGCTAGGAAAACGGCTATGGCACGATTGACCGAGCTAAAGTGTTGTGCAGTTACAATATCTCGCAGGTGCCAAACCACTGGACGACCGCCCATCAATGTTGCGATCGCAGCAGCAATGAACGCTTTTTGGGAGTTGGCGTGTACTAGCTCAAACTCACGTCCAGCTGCTGCTATTTGACGAGCCATCCACCACAGGGCAGGTAATGCCTTAACAGCACTGAGTCCCCCTGAAGTCCTTACGGCTAAGATGGATTGGGGTGCAGGTATGACCTTGACCTTCACCTGTGCAGCTTCGAGCCGTTCCCGGAACGGGCCATCGGCAAACAGCAGGACTTCGCTGGTGTCCCGGTAGGCAGTCGCGAGATCCAGCAGGCTTAACTCAGCTCCCCCCAAAACGGCGGCATGATCGACAAAAAGGACTCGACGGCGCTTCATAAGAGTGGGTAGTCCAAAAAGAGTGTTTCAAACGTGCAAAAGCTCACAGACTAATCTGAACACTGATATCGACTATAGCTTTTTATAGTTTAATGAGGTACATTTATTTTTATTCTTGCTCTGAAGCTCCCTATTATGAAGCTGCATGCTTCCTAAAACCAATAATAAACGTACCTCACCTAATTAAAAATTGCTATAAGTGTTGATTAATTGATCGCAGCTTGATAAACCGATTTAATTCGTTGAGCAATCACCGGCCAAGTATAGTGCTCATGAACATAAGCTTCACAAGCCTCAGAGCTAGGGAGTTGACGCTTACCAGAAAATACCTCGATCATGCCCTGAGCAAGTTGATCAACAGAAGTCCCTTCAAACAATAAGTCTTCCGAAAAAGGCTGTAGAATCTCTGGAATACTATCTACAGGTGTTCCTAGAACTGGCGTTCCATTCACCAATGACTCAATAACAATTAGACCAAAGCCTTCCCATGCCACGGTTGGCACAACTGAGAAAGTAGCAGCACGGTAAGCTAGGGCTAAATCTTGGTCCGACACAAAACCCAACAACCGCACATGCTCAGTCAGTCCTAATGCTTCAATCTGTGCTTGCAAGGTTGGCATCAGTGTGCCTTTACCCGCTATCAGTAGCAGCACGTCTGGATAGCGCTTACGCACCTGATCCACTGCTGCAATTAAATTTTCTAAGCCCATGCGTTTAGCTAAGCGTCGCACAGCTAAGATAATTGGTCGGTCTTGAGGCCAGCCTAGTTTTGACCGTGCTTCCTGGGGTGTAATGGTGGTGTCGAAACGCTCGGTATCAACCCCCGGAGGAATGATGTGAATGCGCTCTAGTGGGATATGATACTCTTGGTGCAAGGTGTTGCGGAAAGCCTCAGAAAGTACGATAAACTTAGCTATCCGTTTGTAAGTCACCCGCTCTAGCATCCATTTTAACCGAGTCGCAACGGTATTGCTGCCTTCTACATGCCCTTCTAATGCCCAAGGTCCTTGGAAGTGCATCACCATTGGGCGACTGTCTAATTGATCGAGGATGGGAAAGGTATATAAAGCAAAGTGGGAGACTACTAGGGGGTAGTCTTCCTCCTTCAGCACTCGATGCATCGTCTGTCGGATACTGCTCCAGCGTTGCCAGAGAGGAGATTCATGGCTAGCAAAGGCTTGGACTTGACCACCGGAGTTTTCAGATACAGCGGTTGAGCCTGCCACTAAGCCATGCATCTCCACACCAGCTTGGGGTAAGTAACGAGTGCAATCGTAATAAACTCGGTTGAGTCCTCCTGCTTGTTCAGGGAACCAACCCATACCAATTTGAAGTGTTTTCACAGTACTATAGCCTCGATAGTTTTTGTTATAGCAAAGGGAAGAGGGAGTCGGGAGTCGGGAGTCGGGAGTCGGGAGTAGGGAGTAGCGGGAAAAAAATTGAATGTACCTGATAAGTATGATCAACGCTATCAATTAAATTGGTAAGCTGCTGTGCCTTTAAATTGCCTATTTTCCAATTAGGAAAAAACCTGAAAAACCACCACATCTTCACCCCATCTCCCCATCTCCCCATCTCCCCAAAGCGCTCCCATTCAAAATTTAAATGCACAACAGCTTAGCTTAGGGGTCCATCTTTATCCGGTACATTAAAGCTTTAGCGTAAAAATCCTCTTCGGCAAATAGCAAGTATTCTCCATTTTTTCTTCGCACTACTCTTAAGGCCATCGGGACATCTAGCCAACCTGTGGTTGATTTGACTTCTGGGCCGGGGTTTATTTTGCCAATCTCTTGACCTGTGCGAAAATCATAAACTCGCACTTTAGGGTATCGATTCGGATCTTTTTCAAAACTATTATCGACATAGCCGACAAATAAATAGTCTCCCGAAACAGCCATACTTTTCGGTAAATCTGGTCTGACTCCTTTGGAGGTTTGATTGTAAGAAATGACTATTTCACCGGCTTTTTGTGGCGCTTTACTCCAATTGATATATTTGACAGCTCTGTTACCAATCAATCCCCAATCACCCCTTTTATCAAACGTCGGGGAATATCCAGCAATGTACATGGTATCGGTTTTCGGATGATACTCAAGTCGTTGAATAATTTTAAATTCCTTTGGCATGTCAAAGGATTGTTGATTGTTAATATCGTAAATCGGGCTGCCGTAGGCATCAAACCCTTTAAGGGATAGTTTTTTAATCCCGTTTGTTGATGTACCTATCCAGATATTACCGTCATCATCAGGCCAAAATGCCCAAGCCCGATAATTTTGTCCTTGATTATATTGACCTTGTTCAGCCTGTTCCTCTTGTCCATTACCGTTTTTATCTTGCCAATACCGATAATCCAATTGACTTCCCCAAAATGAGGCAGTGGGAATAGCAACTTCCCCATCAGTGTCCGGATTAAACCGATAAACATGGATACCAGCTGACTCGGTATACATACTATTAGTAAACATCAGCTTTCGACCTTTAACCCGGCGAATCATAGCACCAGCATTATGCTTGATAGTCTTCTTAATTCGCTTATCATTAGGATACTTAAAGGGATTAACGGTATGGGCGACATGAGTCCATTCTTGACCTGATGATTTACTGTAATCTAGTTTAAACTGTTGATTTTTCGTATGAACAACAGTTTCATCCGCTGGATCAATATCAGGAATGTCAATAAATAAGAGACCTTGCAATTTCCAATTGATAGTGCCATCCAGTTTGTAGCTATCCACGGTTAATCCACCGGCTTGCCAAGCGTAAATTCGACTGGGATCACTGGCGACATAAATATTATTATCCTGATCGACTCCAATCCCGGTAATGGAATTAAAATGTAAGGGTCTAATTTTACCAATTTCCTGAGGACTTCCGCTGTATATTCCTCCTTTAACACCAAAGGTTCCATCAGGAGTTGGATTTCCACTGCTGTCTATATTTTTAAAGATTTTAATCTGGTTATCAAGTCCACCATCTCCTACTAATAGGCGATTTTGATTATCCACAACAATAGCTGTAGGGATGCGAACCGAATCAATTTTACCTTGAACTTTGCCCGTTTCTATATTTAACTTAAGTATCTTATTGGTCTTGTTCTGGATAACCCACAATGAGCCAGTTTTATCTAAGGCTAACTTACCCGGTTGATTCACTGACCATTTTTTAACCGGTTTCATGGTTTGGGCATCATAAACTTTGATTTTATTGTTAGGGGTATCACTAACATATAAGCGACTATTATCTGCTGCAATTCCCCGAATCAAACCTTGATTGGTATTGATAATCAACATACTATTATCATAGCCATTACCCCCCTTAAACTTTGCTCCTTTATAATTACTTCTGTTATAGCGACGAACACAATACCATTTATCATCAGAATTCGGATATCCTACGCCATAGCGACCCGTTTGTTTCATCGCCATGTAAATATAGTTATCATTCACTGCGATCGCAGTTCCCCCGGATCGTCCCCAACCATGGGTAGCATCGAGTTGACCAAGAACATCACCATTTTTATAAACCCCCCCTTCTCTACCAGCTTCATCCCAGGGAGCATTAGCATAAACCGTACCATCGGGACTTACAGCCATCGCTAAAATCGATAGCTGGACATGTTTATCCTTGCCGGGAAGCTCACCTCCGGGACCATAGGTATTACCGATCCAAGAGGTAGTGTAAGTCAACCGTTGGCTTGGGTTGGATTCAGCAGTTATAGTGTCATTGTTGCTAATCACAGAATGGGCAATAATTACCAAAACAGCGATCACAGGAACAATCGCAGCATATTGCCATTCGGGGATAGGTCTTGACATAGTTTTTTCCCTGAACTCGAAACTATTTAAAAGACTGAAGACTCAAGGGTGAAGGTTGTTCGCGAAGCGTGGCCAATAGGCCAAGGTTAGATGGTTGAAGGTTGTTCGCGAAGCGTGGCCAATAGGCCAAGGTTGAAGGTTGTTCGCGAAGCGTGGCCAATAGGCCAAGGTTAGATGGTTGAAGGTTGTTCGCGAAGCGTGGCCAATAGGCCAAGGTTGAAGGTTGAAGGTTGTTCGCGAAGCGTGGCCAATAGGCCAAGGTTAGACGGTTGAAGGTTGTTCGCGAAGCGTGGCCAATAGGCCAAGGTTAGACGGTTGAAGGTTGTTCGCGAAGCGTGGCCAATAGGCCAAGGTTGAAGACTGTAATATGATGTCCGCATAATTACCCTTAATAAAAATCTCCCCATCTCCCCATCTCCCCATCTCCCCCTGCCCGAGCCCCACACTTTGATTATGGGTATTCAACCGGACTTGATCTCAGAAGCTGATGATAAACAGTAGTAATCTTCTCCACCATAGTGGTGACGGTTAGTTCCTCAATGTTTTGCTGTGCTGCACGTCTTAATCTATCCTGTTCAGATGGACTAGCCAGAAGCATCTCGATCTGATCTGCCAGTGCGATCGCATTTTTAGGAGGAACTAGCACCCCTGCCTTACCGTAATCTAGTACTTCGGGAATACCATCGACGCTAGTAGCAACAATCGGGCAACCCACCTGTCGTGCTTCCATCAAAACCAGACCGAAAGACTCACGGTGTGAAGCCAGGACAAAAACATCCGCTGCCATCATGTAAGCTTGAGGATTTTTTTGAAAACCCTCGAAGTGGATACGATCAGCAACTGAGGATGCCGCAGCTTGAGTTTCAAACATTTGACGGTCGGGACCATCTCCTACTAAGTACAAATGTGCCTTAGGACAACCCTTAGCGACTTGCTCAAAAGCGCTAATTAACTCAGTAATTCCCTTACGTCGGTTCATGCCAGCTACGGTAACAATAGCTGGATGTTCCAAAGCTTTAGGAGTGCAGGTATCTAAAGCCGGTAATCGAGGACTGCCTAGAGTGCAATTCTTGATCACAGGCATTTTCCCCATGGGAATACCCCGCTTAGACATCGACGTTGCTACCGCATCACTCACGGAAATCACCCGTTCAGCCAATCCCATCACTACTGAGCTACGTTGGTGAACATTGTGAATATGGGATACTAGCTTATATTTTGCTGAACCCCTTAGGAACCAAGCTAGGACTACTCCCGTCATCATGTGTCCATGGACAATATCTGGCTGAAATTCTGCGATTATCCCTCGATAACGCCCAGCAGCCTTGAGCAAATGCAAAGGTTTTCGGGTCTGATCGAGTTCAAAGTGAGTGACGCCATAACGGCTTAGCAATGTTTCATATCCGCCGCCAGCAGAGGCAATAGCAACCTCATGACCGGCTTTCGCTTGCTCACAGGCAACGTCAATCGCTACATTGACAATACCATTACCAGTTTCTTTAATATGGTTTAAGATATGGAGTATACGCATCAAACCTCTCCCAAAAAGCAAAGCACCGCCATATTTGACCTATAAGTTAGTTTATAAGTTAGTTAGGAATTGGTAGTTGAAACATCCGGGTGTTCCTTCCGCTGTTCCTTTCCATCTCCTACTTCTGTTATTCTTCTGTCAGTGCCATTGATCAGAAAATTTTCATAAATCTTTTCTTTAGTAGTGTTCACTTCAGCAATACTTTCCATGTCCGAAGAAAGCTTATTTTGATGCTGGTGATACTTATGTGCTGCCATAGTTAGACCCAAAAATCCCCAAATATAACATCCCCCGACACCAAGCATGGCGCTACCAATCGGTAGCCCGATTAAATTACTCAAACCAATAGCACGAGCAGTACTCATGAAGGAATCACGGCGAATCTCAGGATATTGGAAGACACTATATACCAGCAGGAGCAATCCACACATATACGGGAGAGTTCCAAACCAGCCTAATGTAAAAAACATATCTAAAATGCCACTGTCAATCACAACGCTTCGGATTTCCCCTTGTTCGATAGTGAATGTGTTTCCAATCCCATTACCTAGAACCATAGAAAGAGCTTTGCCAAGACTCTCTTCATAGATCTGTTGTCTAACTTCTGCGCTGTGATCATTTCCAAGGTCAGAAAATGTTGCCAAACGACTACCAATTACTTCCGAGAATGGCTCAATAGTGGTTAACGGCACGATACACATTGCCATGACCAAGATAGAAATAATGATGCGCATCTGGATTTTGGGTTTGAGTGAACTGGTTAGGGAAGCCAGTCCAAAGAACCAGCTCGCCCACATCGTCCGTGACAAGGTTAGTAGAAAAGACAAATAACCAGCTATGGAAGCAGGAATACGTAAAGGACTGTTATTATTAAATAACAACAGGAGACCCACCATCATGGTTGCGGCAAACGGTCCAGTGGAATTCATTGTGCTCCACAAACGAATACCAAACGGTTCGGGATTGCCCATCGAGAACATTCTGGCGTTGATCAGCCAAAATCGATCCCACTCCGGTGCAATCACATATTGCACTAAGCCATAGACTCCCATCACCAATACACCCCAGAGGAATGTGCGCTGAATGTTTTGGCGATAGCGAGGATAATCTCGCCAATTTATAAATAAGTAGAAACCTAACAGAATTGGGGTAAACCAGTCGATCAGTCCTCGAATCGCGAAAATAGGAGTGCTTTTAATCAGACCAATGATAAAGCCATACAAAATACTGGTGAATCCCAAAATAAAAGGCAAACCCCCCTGTTTATAGGCTCTAGGAAGGTATTTTAAAAAGGTATCCACAGTAATCCATGTCACCACAGGCGCTACTAGCAATACTGGACTCGGATTAACCCAGTTACTGCGATAGTCAATTAAACGACGAACCAATGGCATCAGAAACCATAGCCACCACATAAAACCTAAGTAGAGGACAGGATACCGTCGATAGAGAAAAAGGCCAACGGCAAACCCTACCACAGGCAGGATAATACGCAGAAGGCTGCCAGCACCAGCAATAATGCCCAGTATTGTAATCACAACAAATAACAGGATGGCTGTCCAAGCAGGGGCTGGTTCTAGTTTGATAGGAATTCCTTTTGTCATTAGGTCTTAGGGATTATATCAAGTCCGGTTTAATACCTATAATTAATGGGAGGGTGGGGAGGGTGGGGAGGATGGGGCGGGGGCGCGGGGAGATGGGGAGATGGGGAGATGGAGAAGATTTTGATTAAGGATAATTATCGTGACATAATATTTAGATATACAGCAGTTTTCAATATTTCGTATTCCGAGATCTGCTATTCCCTTTCCACATTTAGTCAACAGTCAACCAAATAACCTACCCTACGGGAACGCCAAAGGCGAACAACCAAATAACCTACCCTACGGGAACGCCAAAGGCGAACAACCAAATAACCTTGGCCTATTGGCCACGCTTCGCGAACAACCTTCAACCAAATAACCTTGGCCTATTGGCCACGCTTCGCGAACAACCTTCAACCAAATAACCTTGGCCTATTGGCCACGCTTCGCGAACAACCTTCAACCAAATAACCTTCCACAGTCCCTTTTCCTAGCCTAAGCACTTTTTCCAGCTCAACCAACCCTGCCAACGTCCACGCAAAGAAGCAAGCCACTTTTGTCCTGCTAAAAGTCCTTCCTTGGGGAAAGACCGCAAACATTGTAGGAAACCCGGTTGAACTCGCGTTCCGACCAATGTTGACCAAACTATAAATATAATCCGTTGTAGAACAGGGAAGTAATCTAACAAAACTATAGTTTCATTATGTGCCGCATTAATTAGGGCAGTATCGCTAAAAACTATGCCTCGCTGATCCTCATCAAAACGCTGTGCTGGATAGTGGTCTACTGCTACCCCTGGGTCATAAATCAGCTTCCAACCCGCTTTTCTTAGGGCTAGACTAAACCCCAGATCATTATGGACTTGAGCTCCCGTCCCTCGCAGACGCTGATCAAAGCGCAAACCGGATATAGCAGTTCGTCGATAGCTCATGTTAGCTCCCTTAAGGATATCCACCTCGCGAGGTAAACCTACCCCCAGGTGATGATTACCAATCACCCTTCCATACCATTGCACTCGACCTACTCGTTCTTTAGCACCATTTTCCAGGTAGTTACCCAGATGTACCCAATCCCGTCCACCGACACCCCCGATCCGGTGATCGGACAGAAAGTGAGTTTCAATATAAGCTAACCAATTGCTACGGGGAGCAGCATCATCATCGGTAATCGCAATAATATCTCCCTGTGCTGCATCAAGACCTGCGTTGAGAGCGGCCACTTGCCCCGGAATACTTAATTTCACAGGACGCATGGGTAAAACCTCAGGGTTGAATGCTTCAAGAAACTCCCAAGTTTCAGCATCAGTATCCCGTACAATCACCAAGACCTCATCCGCTGGTCGAGTTTGCTTCTCCAGGGCCTTTAAACACCGTTCTAGGTCTTTTGGACGGCGATAGGTGGGGACTATAACAGTGATTCTCATTTCTTCTACGGTTGAGTTAGGTTGAAGGTTGGAGGTTGAAGGTTGTTTGTCAGAATGCAGAATGTAGAATGCAGAATGTAGAATGAAGAATGAAGAATGAAGAATGAAGAATGAAGAATGAAGAATGAAGAATGAAGAATGAAGAATGGTGAATGGTGAAGGCAGAATGGTGAAGGCAGAATGGTGAAGGCAGAATGGTGAAGGCAGAAGGCAGAATTCTAAATTCTAAATTCTAAATTCTAAATTCTAAATTCTAAATTCTAAATTCTAAATTCTAAATTCTAAATTCTAAACAGATTACTATCCTGCTGTTTGAGACCGTAAATAACTCTGTAGAGTACTTAACCAACCTTTTACCATACCTTTCAACTGTAATTCCATATAAATTGTCCATTCAAAGACAGGACGAAAGCCCAATTTCGATAAGAACATGCGAAATCGCAAAGCTGGTGAATCTCCTAACTCTTTCAATAGAGCAATCAGCTCGGTGCGTTCTACCTCATTGAAGAGTGGACGATAACAGTATGCTGTGTGTCTTAAGGCCAGTTTACGACGCTGCTGCTCAATCACCTTTGTCTCCCAACCCCGTCGCTTAAAAGCAGGCAAAATACTGTCTTCAAAAACCCGAATACATCCTTGTAATTCAATATTTTTGCGCTTAGGACGTAGATTTTTAGCATCAGTCCAAACGCGATAACAGGCTAATATCTCATTGGCATAAACGTTTCCATAACCCGCATCTGCCATTCTGACCCACATGTTATAGTCCTGTACAAAATCGGGACTATCTTCATAAAACCTAACTGCTGGCAACGCTTCAGCCCGAAACATAGCGATATTGGCAGCTACTTTTACCCCAAAAACTGCGGCTAGTAGTGATTCGTCTGCGCTCTGAAACTCGTGCTGTCTTGCAATACGTCGCACAGCTCGATTGTGACTGCGTTCATCAATTTCTTGCACAGCACTATGGGCATAACCCGCCTCTGGATGGTTCTCTAGCAGGGGTAGTAACGTTTCTACATAGTTGGGTAACAGGGCATCATCTGAATCCAAACGAACAATAAATTCAGTGTTTGGCTGTTTCAAAACCCAATTGTTGTTAGCCGCCATACCTAGGTTTTTAGGCTGTCGATAGTACCGTACTTGAGGAAACTGCTGGCATAGTTGTGCCATAACCTCAGGGGTTTCATCAGTGCTAGCGTCGTCTGACACCCAAACTTCCACATTAGGATAGGTTTGACGGCAAGCGCTACCCACTGACTCCCATAAGTACTGGGCTTGATTATAGGTAGGAATGCAAATAGCAACTGGTTTCATGTCCTGCATCAGGAGTAGTTCCTTTATACGAAAATTATATTACAATCAAATAACCGTAAGAACTGTTTAATTTTCCTTCGTCAAAAGTGCTATTTTTTTATTCAACAGCAACAAATAGCTATCCGGTCATTTTCCCAAAAAGGCTCTATAGGGTTATTTATTGACTAAAAAAAAATTAACAAATTGTTTCAATAGTCCTGATTTACCAGACAAATATTATACTATCACCTTTTTATCTTGCCAGAGCATAAAATAATTGCTTAAAGACCACTTATCGACCAGAGTCGGTACTACTGTTAGCCGTTGACAGTCAACAGTCAACATTCAACAAAAACCAATCAATTACAATAGGGATCCGTTTAGGAATTGTGATAATTTTTGATGCCATATTCCCTACCCCCTGCTCCGAAGTCCCTGCTCCCTTTGCGAAACATTAAATTTAGACTACTTGATCAGTTCTTCACATAAATCCACATAGCTTTGTGCCATCTTTTCCCAACTGTATTGGGCGGCTATCTTTGGTGCAGCTTGGCTCATCTGTTTCCTTTTTTCAGGATTAGTAGCCAGAAGACTTAACTCCTTTGCCAAAGCCTGGGTATCGTTGGGGTCAGACAAGACCACTCCGCAGGCTGGGGTAACTAATTCAGCCCCCCCGGCTGTGCTTGCTGTAATCACTGGCAAGCCAGAAGCCATTGCTTCTAGGAGCACTAGTGTGCAAGCTTCATAGCGGGATGGGAAAACAAATAAATCCACCGCCCGCATAATCTCAGGGAGGTCACGTCGGTACCCGAGAAAATGTACCCGTTCGCTGACATTTAGGCTTGCGGCTAGCTGAGGATAGGGACTACCTTCTGTGATGCCAGCAACAGCTAGGTGTAACTCAGGCACTTGGACTAAGGCGTGCAAAATTGTATCCAAGTTCTTCCGAGGTGTTCGGATGTCTCCAGCAAAAAATGCTAAAGGCACTCCCTCGGGAAGACCCAATTGTTTGCGGTCAGCCACACCGGGATAAAATTCTTGTAAGTCAACACCATTCACAATCACCCGAATGGATTCAGGGGGTACACCAATGTCTACTAATTCTTTCTTGACCTTTCCGGAAACTGCGACTACTACTTTTGCCTGACGGAAGGATTTTTTTTCCCAATGGGCATTCAAGGTTGTAACTAGCCACTGGTAAAGACCATACAAATCCCGACGTAGCCGAGAGGTATGGGCAGGCGATCGCAACCAAGAACTGTGGACAAAATGTACAGCATTCACATCTGAGCCAGCTCTGGTAATGGACCCGTTAACCTTTACTAAGTTGAGCTCACTACGGTGTTGATTTAACCAATTGCCACTCCGCCAGGAAAAGACTAGATGACGAATTAGTGCTGTTGGCCACCTTTTAACTGGAATGAAAATCCAGTTTACCTGATTACTCTGCTGGAGTTCTGGGGCGACATTACTGGCTAATAAGGTGACGTGATGACCGCGACGAATGGCTTCTTTGGCCACTTCATAGTTGACTCGACCTTGGCCATCATTTTTCATGACTTTGTGGGTAACGATACAGAGTTTCATAAGTAGCTATCCTGTTAAAATTATCGAAAACTCTGACTAGTGCATCCTTGGCAGAAGTCTTTAATACTAAATCCGGTTCTCATACCCCTTTTGGTGAGAAATCCTTAAGACTACATCATCCTTAACCACCAGTATGAGTTAAAAACCTTTGTGAATACCGCGTTTTGCTGGGATACTCCGGTTGAGAGAAAGGCACGACAGCCGTTAGAACAGGCGTTAATTCAGCGATGGAAATTACTTTTTAACAAAGAGTATGGAAATGGTGGGGTCAGCCATTAGGATGATTTGTTCTAGGAAAATCTCAGCTTACAATATCTAAGTGATCGCATTCTTGCAAGCCTTTCAAAAACTTAAACTGACCCGACCCAAACAAATGCAGGATATCTTGAGCGCGAGTCATTGAAACGTAAAGTTCCCGTCTAGCCTCGGCTTCATCTCCCACGCCAAACTGCTGCACCCACAGAAGAATCACGGCTTTGAACTCCAGACCGAGGGAAGACTTGGCGGTAATCAGTCTTACTCCTGGATGACGGATGCTGTAATTCTCCTTGTTTTTATTGTCTTTACAGACCCAATAGTAGCCCAAGCCCGATTCTAACTGTTGAGTCAGAAAGCTAAACGGTTCCTTTTCGTAGTCTTTCAAATACCGATAGATGATAGCGATGTCTTGGGGTTGGTAGCCTTGACTGGTGAGTTGCTGAATTTGTGCGATCGCATTTTCAACTTCTGCCATTCGACTCTCACACAGATACAGAGTTGGACGTTTTCCCTGGCGGAGTGCAGCAGAGGGTTTAACAACGGGAAAGGTTTCTTCTCCATCTTCTTTAATCGAGAATGACTGAACTAAATCCCAAGCGGCGGATAAGATTTCTTTGGTGTTTCGATAGTTGTCCTTGAGTTTCTTAACTCTGCCCTTTGCCTTGATTCCGACTGACTTCCAGGTGAACTTTTGGCGTTTGTAGATACTTTGACTTTTATCCGAAACGATAAGCAAGTCACCATTATCTGGGTCTTTGAGTGCCTCTTTGCAACACCTAAACCAATTGGGATAGAAGGTGTGAGCTTCATCAACAAGTACAGCATCCCATTTTTCTTCTGTGGGAATATCAGATAGGGCTTCCAAAAGGAGATCAGCTAACACCTCGTTAGATTCTTCTTCTGAGTTGTAATCTTTGAAATTGGGTAATCGGCCCATGATGGATTTAGCCCAAGCGTGGAAGTGTATAACTCGAATCCGTTCTTGATAGAGGGGATTGTTTTCTTCTTCGATAAGCGATCGCAAGTAGGCTGCTAATGTTTTGTTGAAGCACAGAATCAGGACTCGTTTGTTGAAGTTTTCCCCAGCGAGATACTTGGCGCGACTAAGTAAGATTATAGTTTTGCCTGACCCCACTACGCCACAGAACAATCGATGACCATGGCCAAGAGAACGAGCCAACTGTTCCTGTTTATTGTCCAGAGTTTTGATTACAGTTGCATCGGGTTTGAGGGGAAATCCAGAGGGCACACTTTTAATTGTTGCAGGTTCTTTATTGACAACAACTTCAGGATGAATGACACCCTTGATAGTGCTAATTTGGTCATCTTCCAAACCCATAAACTTAAACCGAACAGTGAACATATCCTCTAATCGCTTCATCAAAGCCCGTTCACCGATACCATCCCATTCGAGCAATTCATCTCTGTAGACAACTTGAGGCTTCTCCAGAATTGAGTAGATGTTTTCATTTCTGGCTTTGGCTTCAGAGATATTAGTCATTATCGCCCCGAATCCAATGGGAAAGGCTAACTTTCCTTGATAGTCCTCCTCATCTTGACAGAGAATTGAGTAACTTTTGAGTTTATTAAGCAATGTATCCCGATAACCCTTGCCCTGTCTCAATGGGGATTGTTGAGTTTCAATCCGTCCATTCATTCGTTTAATTTTAAAGTTTGGATCACTTGCCCGTAGAATTTGGCTAGCTTTCCAACCTTTCACCTCCAGGATTAATAGTCCCAATGTCGGTCCGAGAATGATGAAATCGGGGTAGCGTCTGTTTATGTTGGGTTCATACCATACATGACAATCATCGGGGAGTTCATCTCTGAGGATTTTGAAGAGTCGCTTTTCTCCACTGCTTGCTTTTGAGGGGATTGCATCTGGAACGATTAATGCCATTGACAGATTCCTTGGAATTTATGTTTCTATTACCAACATAGATAATGAATTGCCAGAGGTAAAAAGTGAAGATATGGATTTTATGAGATATCTGCTTTATAAATTATACTAAATATGGTTCTCATACCCCTTTTATTTTCCTGGGCTATATTATTGACGATGGAACTGGATTTGGTCAATTTTTATAAAGGGGTTGTGAGAATCGTATTTGGTATAAATACCTGATCTAGCAATCCTAATTTAAACCTTAGATAAATCAGAAGGACTATAGCTATATTCTTCCCTATTATCCCGATATTCCTCAATATATTTGTCCAGCATATCGATAACTTTGGCATCTACTTTGTCATCGAACTTGCGGGCAAAATGCTTACCAGAAGTAATCATTGACTCAAAATCTTGGACACCCATGATGGCTGGATAGGGAGGAGTCCAAGAGATATAACGTTTGTTATCATTGACTATTTTTAGCATCGACTGGTTGAGCAGGATGCTCTGGATGAAAGACTCATCTGGTACGAGTGTGTTTCGATAGTGTTCTACAAATGCTGGGTTACGCTGAACAAATTGATGGATATATTGAATACAGCGATAGGAAAGTGTGTGCCACTGAGAACCCGCGTAGCACTGAAACTCTGGAGTGAAAGGTGTTGAAACGCAACGGATTGCTATTCTGGCACCAAACTTACCAGCCCTGATCCGGACTAGGGGCTGCCAATTGACAACACGATATAGTTTATATACTATAGTCTTTAGACTAGCTGGCAGCTTATAGTAGCGAAAAAAATAGCGCTCTATGCCCAAATCTTTGCCCCACTGCCAAGCTGTTTCTGGTGGTTCTTGTACCGGAAAATATTCCATAAATCCGTCATATTCGGTGTTCTGCAAGAACTGCTCGATTTGGCTGATTGGCTGAATAGGATAGTCTTGACCAGAGAGGAAGATTAACCAGTCAAATGTCACCGAATTATCTATTAACCAGTTGATGCAGCGAAGTTCCATTTCCACCATAGAAAAATCTGCCCACTCAACTGGAACATAGTCTTCCAGGATGTGAACATTGTTGATATGCTCAAAAGAAGTTGGGCTAAGGCTCGACTTAGATTGATCATGGTGAATTAAGACCTGGGACTCAGGGTTACCAGTCTTAAGTTTCTTGACTAGTCTGACAATTTGGTCTGGATTGCTATGAGAAGCAATTAGGTAAACAATTTTAGTCATGATTGACTCTTAGGTTTAAATATTAGCGAATTTTATTCGCGTTTTATCTATCAAGCCTTACCCAGTAACTATACCTGTGTAATGTGTTATTAACGCCCCCTACTACTTAAGTACTACCTATTACTTAAGTCCTATTTATAAAGGATAGGACTTAAGA
>NZ_JAAHFV010000379.1:0-6029 GCF_010672755.1 Moorena sp. SIO1F2 | reverse complement strand
GGTTAGAGAGCAATCTGGATCTACCATTGTAGTCAAGCCTCCCATGGCTGAAGACGTAGCTGATGAACTGATTTGTGGATGTTTGCCTCACCAAGCCAGCTTCTCCAGAGCTAACTTATTTTTCTCTAAGATAGGGCTTTTCAATGAACGCTACAGAATATCATCGGATTATGAATGGTTTCTGAGGCTAATCCAGAATGAAACTGTGAAATTGTGTTACTATCCTCGGACAATGACATCCTATTATGCAGGAGGCATTTCTAGTCAGTTAAGACTATCCCTACCTGAATCCTATAGTATTCAGAACCAATGCCCAATGTATCAAGATTCCTACTGGTTGAACAGAAGAATCCTCAAATATCAGGAGTTCATCATTAACCTGAGAGAATGGCTTCAAAACGCCGAAAACGGTAGAAATACACTAAATTTCAACTATAAAGCCCTTGAAAACAAATATCAAGCCATTGAAACGGAATACCATGCCCTGAAGCTTGAATTAGAGCAAGCTCGGGCGAAAATTGCTGAAATTGCGAAAATTGTTGAGATGGAAACCGGTATAAATCAGAATGGACAAAGTGGTAATATCAGACTAAACTTTAAAAATTTGGAACAAGTATGATTAGGATAAAACGTTCTAAAACGTTCTAATAATAGATTAGAATAATAGGTTATCAAACTAACAGCTTAGACTTTATATCTTTATTGCTGGTTGCCAAATTTATTGTCAAGTTTTTTCAGGTGTGTGTGAGGGGCTGTTTCCTATGCCAAGTAATAGGTCAAAATCCGAACTAGATTATGTGATTCCTCCTGAGATTAAAGACGACGATTTTTATAGAGGGATTCAAAGGATAGCTCGGGAAGAAGATATCAAGACCGTTCTAGAAATCGGGTCTTCATCCGGTGCGGGAAGCACCGAAGCGTTTGTCAAGGGGCTCAGGGAAAACCCTTCTAATCCAGTGTTATTCTGTATGGAGGTTTCAAAACCTCGTTTTACTGAGTTAAAGGAACGCTATCAGGAGGATTCTTTTGTTAAGTGCTACAATATTTCATCAATTTCCCTAGAGCAATTTCCTAGGGAAGATGAGGTTAGGGAATTTTATCATTACCATCGCACCCCTCTAAATAATTACCCTCTTGAACAAGTCTTGGGTTGGCTTCGTCAAGATATCGATTACGTTAGGGAAATGGGAACCTCTGGAGATGGGATTGAAACGATTAAGCAAGAAAACCAGATCGAGGATTTTGATCTAGTCTTAATCGACGGCTCCGAGTTCACAGGTCAGGTGGAATTAGATCAGATTTACGGAGCAAAATACATCCTACTTGATGATATTTGTACCTACAAAAATTATACTAATCACCATCGGTTATTAAGAGATAAAAACTATAAACTGATTGAGCAAAATGCGTCTGTGCGCAATGGTTACTCCATTTTTGCTAAAGCGGGTAGTCACCACTCTGTTGGGAAGTCAGGTCAAGCATCAACCCCTCTTCCCATCAATTTTTTTACGATTGTTCTCAATGGTGAACCCTTCATTCGCTATCATATTGACGTCTTCAGTAAACTGCCATTCCCATGGCATTGGCACATTATTGAAGGTGTAGCGAAATTGAAGCATGATACGGCCTGGAGTTTAGCCACAGGTGGGTATGTCAGTGATGAAATTCACCATAATGGTCGTAGTATTGATGGCACCACAGAGTATCTCGACCAACTGATGGAACGCTACCCTGACCAGATCACCGTCTATCGCAAACCTGATGGGGTTTTCTGGGAGGGCAAGCGAGAAATGGTGAATGCTCCCCTTGAGAATATCCAACAAGACTGTTTGTTGTGGCAGGTAGATGTGGATGAGTTGTGGACAACTGAGCAAATCTGTAAAGCCCGACAGATGTTCATCGACCAACCTGACAAGACGGCTGCTTTCTTCTGGTGTTGGTATTTCGTTGGAGAAAATTTAATTGTCAGCAGTCGCAATTGCTATACACAAAACCCCAAACAGGAATGGTTGCGCCTCTGGAGGTTTAAACCGGGAGCTGTCTGGGCAGCCCACGAACCCCCAAGGCTAGTCCAACCGTCGTCAACTAATCAGTCAACTAATCAGTCAAATCAGTCAAACAATCATGGGCAAGATGTAGCAACCATCAATCCATTCCTACATCGAGAAACCGAAGCGCAGGGACTGGTCTTTCAACATTTTGCTTATGTAACACCGGAACAGTTGCAGTTTAAGGAAAGCTACTACGGCTACCAGAATGCTCTGGCCGAGTGGCAGACACTACAGCAGCAGTCTGAATTTCCGGTTTTTCTGCGTCAACATTTATCTTGGGTTGAGGATGAAACCCTGGTTGAACCGGCGGATATCTGTGGTATAGTGCCGATTGCTCAGAAGGAGCCTGACGGCGAAAAATGGCAGTTTTTGCAACTGGAAGAATTTCAGCAACAAACTATGAAGATTGAAAGACCATTCCCCCAAATTATGGTTGATGGGGTATTTTTCCAATTTTTTCCTAACTCTGGGATTTCCCAAGTCTGGAAGTCTTTGCTAGAGGAATGGGCAACTAATGGCTTTGGGAACCATGTGATTGTTTTAGACCGGGCTGGAACGGCTCCGAGGATTCCAGGAATTCGCTATCGCCCCATTCGAGCTTACGATTACAACAAAACGGGAGCAGATGCTGATTTATTGCAGGAAATCTGTGATGAAAAGGGGGCTGATCTATTCATTTCCAGCTACTATACCGCACCCCTATCTACTCCTTCTGTATTTATGGCTTATGACATGATTCCAGAAGTGATCGGTGCCAATCTTAACGAAGCAGGTTGGAAAGAAAAACATTACGGTATCTTACACGCCTCCCGTTATATTACGATATCCGAAAGTACGGCTCGAGATCTGATTAAGTTTTTCCCCCATATTTCCCGGTCAAAGGTAACAGTAGCTCACTGTGGTATCAAGAAGGTTTTTTCCCCGGCAAGCGATGATGATATCAATGAGTTTAAGACTAAATTCAATGTGACCAAACCCTACTTACTCTTAGTAGGGGAAAGGACTGGTGTTAATGGCTATAAAAACGCTATCTTTCTGTTCAGAGCATTATCTAAGCTGGTGGATAAGGAAGAGTTTGGGGTAATTTGTGTCGGTGGTAGACCTGAGTTAGAACCTGAGCTAGCTGCCCTGGCAGCAGGGATAACAACGCAGGTTCTGCCCCTGAGTGATGAAGAATTAAAAGTAGCGTATTCTGGTGCGATCGCTCTGGTTGTCCCCTCTCTGTACGAAGGGTTCGGATTACCAGTTACCGAAGCAATGGTTTGTGGTTGCCCTGTAATTACCTGTCGTCACTCCTCTCTTCCTGAAGCAGCTGGGGAAGCAGCATTGTATGTGGATCAATCTAATGTTTACGAGCTGATTGATGCGCTCTACAAAGTTCAAAACCCAGAGGTTCGTAAGCAGTTGATTGCTGATGGGTTTGAACACGCGAAGAAATTTTCCTGGTCAAAGATGGCCGATACCGTGGTAGAGGTTCTGGTCGAAACTGCCAAGACCATCAAAAATGATGGTACTGGTCTAGGTTCCCCCCTTTGGGGAGAATTCAGGAAGTTACAGGCTCAAATCCAAGAACAGCTACCCCCAAGTCCGTCCCCAATTCAAGTTCAGCCAACTCAGCTTCCGTCAGGAGATCTCGAACAGCAATTGATGTACGCAGAGGCTCAACTTCAACAAAAACAGCGGGCACTTCAAGAAGCGGGGTCAACTCTAGCGGCAATGGAGTCCAGTAAATTCTGGAAACTGCGGGTAGGCTGGTTTCGACTAAAACCTCTGTTAGTTCCAGTAGTTAGTCTAATTTTAGGGATCAACTTACTACTGCTATCTACCGCTATGTATGCTGATAGGACTCTAGTAAAACTAACCTCATTCGTTTCTCCTGTCCAAGGAAATCTATTCTTTTCTCTTGGCGGTAGTTTGTTGTCCATTGCACTAATGTTAGGTATGGTGGGCTATCTTGGCTATATGAAGCCTCAGGTTCTCCGCAGGGTCAGAATTGTCATGGGTAGTGGGGGATTAGGGTTGATAGGTTTGACGGTACTACAGAATATTAACCTGTTGTAGATAACTGCCTAGTTTTCCAAGTCTTAATTCTTAAGACCCTTTATTTTTATTCCCTCTCTGGGGACTTAATTAAAAAAAGGCTTTTCAATCCGGACTTGTGATCAGACGTAAGTTCGAGCTAATTTATCAACACCTCCCTACAACAACAAGATGACACAAACGTTAAGACATATCTGTTGGTGTGGAAATACTGAGCTAACTGAATTTTCCCCCGACTACTTGGCGTGCTCTCAATGTGGCACTCTAGTGTCAAAAACTGGTTTGAGGGCTGAGCAGCTCCGTATAAAGGATGATAACCATGACTTCTACGGTAAAGAGTACTGGTTGTCTTATCAGACCGAGCATTATGGTTTTCCTGATATTCGTCAACGAGCCCGTCAAGACTTACCAGAGCGATGCCTCTACTGGCTGCGTACTCTGATGGCTTATAAACTACCGCCAGCCAAAGTGCTTGAGTTAGGTTGTGCTCATGGTGGCTTTGTGGCAATGATGGGCTGGGCAGGTTTTGATGCTATGGGTCTGGAGCTTAGTCCTTGGGTTGTGGAATTTGCCCAACAGACATTCAATATGCCCATTTTGTTAGGACCGCTTGAGGATCAGCAGCTAGAACCAGAATCTTTTGATGCTATCGTACTCTACGATGTCATGGAGCATCTACCTGATCCAGTGGCTACCATGAGCCATGGGGCATCTCTTCTCAAGGAAGATGGTATTTTCATTGTCCAGATGCCAAATTATGAAGAGGGTAAAACCTATTCAGAGATGGTTGCTCAAAAGGATCATTTTTTAAAGCTAATGCAACCTATTGAGCATATCCATCTTTTGAGTCGGCGAGGGGTGTCGCAATTCTTTAAGAACCTCGGTTTTGAGTTTCTGCAATTTGAACAACAGTTGTTCGACTATGATATGTTTTTCGTAGCTAGTCGGCAGCCTTTTGTTCCCTATACTGATGAGCAAATTAGTTACTATCTGCTCAAGAGTCAATCTGGGCGAATGGTTCAGGCATTACTGGACAAATCCTCTGACTTTAATAAACTCAAATTTCAGTATCAAAACATCCAAGTTCAGTATCAAACTATCGAGACTAGGCGTGCTGAACTTCTGAAGATTATTGAGCAACAGGGTCAAGAGATAGCTTCCTTGCGCTCTCAGGTCAGTGCAACTGTCACAGACCTCCAGCAGACTAAATCACAATTAATCCAAGCCCACTCAGACCTTCAACATACTCAGTCACAATTAAATCAATCAAACTTAGACCTTCAAGATACTCAGTCACAATTAAATCAATCAAACTCAGAAAATGAACAAACTCAATCACAATTAACCCAAATACACTCACACCTTCAGCATACTCAATCACAATTGGCACAGTCACAGGAAAAAATTCAGAATTTTCAGCAAAATCAATTACAGCAGATTCAGAACCAACTGAACGAAGCTAAGGCTAAGTTGAAGGTAATTAATGTAGAAATTGCGGCCATGAAGACCAGTAAGTTTTGGAAATTGCGATCGCTCTGGTTCAAATTTAAAGGGTTTGTTGGTCTCCCAACAGATAATGAATAAAATTTTCGGCGTTGCTTAATGATGGTATAACTTTAACCTCTGTGACCGCCAATCTTTGTGGTCACGGGAGCAGGGGATTTAACGGGCAAGAGGCTAATGCTTTCAACAACTCATCCTTGAGTGCAGCAACACCAAATTTTCAAGAGTCAACCTTAGGAAAAAACGGAACCTGGTGAAACTATTGACAGTGCAAAGGTTATAAGCCAATGAACTGTCAAAAATGCCAATGTAAGAAGCTTCTCAAATCCTGCTAACAAACCAGGGTAAAGTTTTCGGTCTACTGAATCTGTTTACGAGGAAAACTAACAATTTTTTGATAGTCTAAAGGATTAAAAAAGCGCTCAGGAGTAAAGA
>NZ_JAAHFV010000378.1:0-6030 GCF_010672755.1 Moorena sp. SIO1F2 | reverse complement strand
TAATAAACAAAACTTAAGCACTAAGCTGATTAGTTAATAGTTTCAGGATGAGTATGGGTGGTATAGTGAGCAAATAAACACCCATACTCATCCTGAAACTATTAACTAATCAGCTTAGTGCTTAAGTTTTGTTTATTAGTGCTGTTGATTAGAACTGTTGTTCAATGCTATTCCTATCTTATTCGATACTCTAGATGCTAGGTATTGCATTATTTAGATAATACTATAACTTTTAATAATATAATAAAAACTTTAAGTTTGGCTAAAACTTGGCTTAATCTGACTCTGAATCGTTTCAAACTCAAGCTTTCAGCTCATCCTTACCAATGTATTGTTTGACAGGACTTTTGGAAAGCTGGCGAAAAACTGGGCATTAAACGCCCATATGTAGTAGGAATAAGTAGTAGGGATAAGTAGTAGGGATAAGTAATAGGGTGCGTATATAACCCACCCTGTAGTAGGTAGAGTTACTGGGTAAGTCCTGTTTAAGGGTCGTGTCCAAACAAACCACCTGCCAAAAAATCTTCAGGGCGACTAAAGCTGCTATTTAGCTGCTGGTAGTCGCTGATGGGATCAACCCCTGCATGAAAGCGCTACCTCAGTTTTTGTTCCCCGCTCTTGCCTAGACGGGGCTTTATTCCCTCAGAGGATTTTTTGTAAGCACATAGACCTTTAAGGTTGTTGTGTCAATTACCAAACGTGATCGATCCTAGAAGTAAAGAAAGTGACTCAAACTAACTTAGATTTTATCGCTGAAACCGATCCCACGATAGCAACCTATCTGGGAGAAGAACTCCAACGTCAACGGGAGCATCTGGAACTTATTGCTAGTGAGAACTTCACCTCCCCAGCGGTGATGGCAGCACAAAGCTCAGTGCTAACTAACAAATATGCTGAGGGATTGCCCGGAAAGCGCTACTATGGCGGCTGTGAGTTCATTGACAAAGTCGAACAAGTAGCGATTGACCGTGCTAAAGAACTTTTTGGTGCTGCTCATGCAAATGTGCAGCCCCATTCTGGCGCTCAAGCGAACTTTGCGGTATTTTTAGCCTTACTAAAACCTGGTGACAAGATTATGGGGATGGATTTGTCCCATGGCGGACACCTCACCCATGGGTCACCGGTGAATGTGTCGGGCAAATGGTTTGAGGTGTGTCACTACGGTGTCAGCCAGGAGACTGAGCAATTGGACTATGGTCAGATTCGGGAACTTGCTCTGAAAGAGCGTCCCAAACTGATTATTTGTGGCTATTCCGCTTATCCCCGAATCATTGACTTTGAAAAATTCCGCGCCATTGCTGATGAAGTGGATGCCTACCTGATGGCGGATATGGCTCACATTGCTGGTTTAGTTGCCACTGGTCATCACCCTAACCCCCTTCCTCACTGCCATGTGGTCACTACTACCACTCACAAGACCCTGCGTGGTCCACGGGGTGGCTTGATTCTGACCAATCAATCGGATTTGGGTAAAAAGTTCGATAAGGCAGTGTTTCCGGGAACTCAGGGAGGTCCGTTGGAACATGTGATTGCTGGTAAAGCTGTTGCGTTTGGGGAAGCCTTGACCCCAGCATTCAAAACCTATTCTGCCCACGTGATTGAAAATGCTAAGGCTTTGGCAAGGGCACTGCAAAACCGGGAGTTAAAGATTGTTTCTGGTGGTACAGATAACCATGTATTACTGGTAGATTTGCGCTCTATTGGTATGACAGGTAAGCGAGCTGACCAACTGGTGAGCGGTGTCAAGATTACGGCTAACAAAAATACTGTTCCCTTTGACCCAGAGTCGCCCTTTGTGACCAGTGGCTTGCGCCTAGGTTCCCCAGCCATGACTACCCGGGGCATGGGAGTGGCAGAATTTACTGAGATTGGTAATATTATTGCCGATCGCTTACTGAATCCAGAGGATGAGCAAGTGGCAAATCAATGTCGGCAGCGTGTGGCACAGTTATGCGATCGCTTTCCTCTGTATCCCCATCTCACCAGTCTTGTACCAAGTTTGGTCTAAGGGTTGAAGGTTGAGGGTTAAGCACTAGGGTGGGCAAACTTCTTTGATCTAGAATACTCAAAACAACCAAACTGTTTTTGCCCACCCTACAAGCTGATCTCAGCTGATGTCACTAGGGTGGGCAAACTTCTTTGATCTAGAATACTCAAAACAACCAAACTGTTTTTGCCCACCCTACAAGCTGGTTAACGAGAAACGAGTACTACTATAGGAGAAACCTGTACCCGTTTCTTGCTAACGGGTACAGGTTAGTGGTAAATGGGTACTCCTGTGTTAAAAGTCAGTACCCGATCTAGTTTGTTGTTGACCGTTGACCGTTGACCGTTAACCAGAGACTTCGCCAATAGTGTCTTTGGTTTATCAGGGAGTCGGGAGTCGGGAGTCGGGAGTCGGGAACTTCGGATTAAAAGAGCTGTCCGCCCTAACCCACCAATAGTCAGCGATTTCAGCTGTCTTAAGATTTACTTTATAAACAGTCTCTAAGTCCTATTCTGTCAACATCAATAATCGAACAGCCCTTATTCACACATTTAAATTGTGAATAGGGGCCCTTTGGGGAGATGGGGAGATGGTCAGAGGGTAGACCGGCTTTTGCACAAGTGGATTAACCGTTGGTCACGCTACGGGAACGATTTGCCGTTGGCCACACTACGCGATTGACCGTAGGTCACGCTACTTGAGGTGGAAATTTAAATGCATCTTAGGTTACCAAGTATAGCGTTTTTATTTGAGATGTATAGGACTGCATCAAGACAGGGAACAGGGAACAGCGGATCTGGGAACAGTAGGAAAGAGCTCCGAATAGTTTTTGATGTTATCAGAAATCAGCAATATTGTTTATGACCTATTTGTAAATGCTATATCTTCTGAATTATCTCTTATCAAAATATTTTTCATAAACCCTTTATTAGTTTAAATATTGAGTAAAGTTTACGTGAATTATGTCAATTATTCCGGATTTATATGTAATAGTGTTGTTGGAAAATAAATCAGTCATCAATGTTAACTAGTTCATTGTTTTCATAGCTACCAACCTCAAGCAGTAAAAGAAAAGACCCCCATCTGGGGATAATAATCAACAATGAACACTATCCTTAGAGCGCGCAGCTTAAGTTCCTAGGGATTTTTATCATTAGTTACATCCATGCTTAGACTAGTTGGCTTGGATGGGTCAGATCATGGTGCTTGCTTATTAAGAGGCTCTAGATTTTAGAATTAATTGATTTGAGCCCCTTGATGTTTAGATGATCTGACTTATTTAGGATTTTTTTCCAAACCCAAATAGTTCTAGCAAAGATAATAGTTCAGCGTCGGTGATATTTTTCACCCGATTTGCATCCATGAGTTACTAATTGAAGTAAAGAGCAAACTACAATCATGAGTAAGCTAAAACAGAGTTTCTTGATCGGTTTCAATTATTTCGTTCTTACAGCAATAACCATGTTTCCAGGCGAGCCGTCCTTTGCAGCTAATAACTGTCGTCGACGTGACTGCATTCACCATGAACTTGGCACTCAAGCAGTTTGTAAATTGGTAGGATCTGACAAATCGCCTCTACTACCAAAAGGCAAAGCTCAAGGATGGGATAAAGGACTCAATACTGAGATCGACAATAAGAATTTGAAGGGTGATGTTGTTGCCTATAAAATTCGTTGGTTCAATGGTTCATGGTCACGCTGGTATGTCACTGGAGTGAATGACATCGATATTAAGTTTAATACTTCGACTAACGACATGCGCCGCATGTGGAGCTATTTCACTGACCACCGACATCAATACATTATTTGCAAAGAGCCGAATTAGTGATGGTATTTTTTAGTCTGGTGAACGTAAGCATTCAGCTATCAAATCCTCAGAATTAACCTTTTGAATCAAGGAATTGAATTCTTGTAATTAGTTTCAATTAATCCTCAGCAAACCCCGCTGGTTTAAAACACTGGTGGGGTTAATTTATGATTTGTGATTTGTTTACAAATTAACCTAAATTTAAATGCAGCCATTAATTTATCCCGTCTAGCGTACAGATGAAAGCCTATAGAGGGATAACCGCTCCTACTCCCTACTCCCTACTCCCTACTCCCTACTCCCTACTCCCTACTCCCTACTCCCTACTCCAATAAAATAATCTTATCCCTGGCTTTTAGTACTTATCCTGTTTCAATAGAAGTTTTGAGGCTGTATACTTGACAAAACTTCCGGTAATCCTATACTACGGGTTTATGGCACGGTTGCTCCAACAGATATATGGTAGATATCTGCTTGTTCTGATGCGCGCCTGTGGCATTTCTCTAGAAACAGACTCCTTGGTGACAGGCGATATCCCTATACTAAGCTACCCAAAAATACTTAAGACTTGATGCTACAGGAAATCAATAATGAAATCAAATCCTTTGCCTCAAAAGCACTTGTCCTCACCTCAACCAATTCAAGAAGACATTGATCAAGGAGTTGAACAGCAACCACAAGACCCATTACCCGAACTAGAAACGGAAGCTGCCAGAGAAGCAACCAATACCCCCGCCCATCCCTCCCGCAAAAAGCGACCGATGTGGCCTTTGTTACTGCTGGGTGTCGGTATTCTAGCATTGGGTGCGATCGCTTTCAAACAGTCCCAACCTAATCCCGAGGTATCACAAAACACCATCACAGCAGCCCCAGCTGAACCTAACCGGTTACCTGTACGAGCCACCCCAGTCAAAACTTATCCACTGCAACAGTTAGTTTTTGGCAATGGTTTCGTTTCAGCAGTGCGAGGCAAACACCTGACCTTCCAAACCTCAGGAACTATCACCTATCTCAAAAAAGTTAATGGACGGGATCTGCGAGAGGGAGATTTTGTCAAAAAGGGTGAATTACTAGCAAAATTAGATGACCGCAGACTGCGAGCAGAGCTGGCACAAGCTGAAGCCCAAACTGCTGAAGCTCAGACCCAAAGGGTAACAGCACAAGCCAACTTGTCTCAAGCTCAAGCAAATGTAGAACAAACCAAAGCACAAGTAATCAGCGCCCAAGCCCAGTTTGAAGCAGCAAAAAATGATTTTGATTTAGCGATATCTGAATTCAAACGCCGTCAAGAACTTTTCGATTCCGGTGTAATCTCAGAAAGTGATGTTGATGTCTACAGAAATAGAGCCGAGGATGCTCAATCCCAAGTCAGAGCAGCACAAGCTCAAGTTAATGCTGCCAAGAGCAATGTCAAAGCGGCTGAAAGTCAGTTAGCATCTGCCCAGTCACAATTAACTGCTACTGTTGCCCAGATTGCTTCAGCCAAGGCTGGGCAAACTCGCTCTACTATTAGTTTAGAAGATACGGAGATTGTAGCACCTTTTGATGGAATTGTAGCCCACCTTAATATCCGAGAGGGAGACTTCTGGACAACCCAAATTTTAAACAGTGTAAACACTAGTAATTATCAGACTGTAGTCGATTCAGTGCCTATCATTGTCAATGACCCTAGCGCTTATGAAGTCGATGTGGAACTACCCACCTTTTATGGCCCATTGGTGCAACCGGGTCAATCAGCTTATGTGGTGTTAGATCAAGACATGAGTACTGCCTCTACTAGAGGCATCACCCAACAGGAATTGTTTCGCCTTGCTAAAGCCCGAGGCGCAATTTTTTCAGTCAGTCCTTCGGTTAACCCTGGTGAGCGTTCTGTACACGTGACCATCCGCCTGTACCAAGGAAGTAAGAATGTACTGGATCGAGAGCGAGTTTCTGTTTGGATTGCTGTGGAAGAAAACCCCACAGCCCTAAGTGTTCCTCTTAATGCAATTGTCTACCGGGACCAGAAACCCTATGTCTTTGTTGTAAATCAACAAGAAAACGTCGTCAAACTGCGTCCGGTAACAGAGGGTATTCAGGGGATTTCTCTGCAAGAAATTACAAGTGGTGTTGAACTTGGCGACTTAGTGGTCACAGAAGGACTAAATCGCTTAGTTGATGGCACACCAGTTGAAGTGATTAACTATAGCAAAGGGAACAGGGAACAGGGAGTAGGGAGTAGGGAGTAGGGAGTAGGG
>NZ_JAAHFV010000377.1:0-6032 GCF_010672755.1 Moorena sp. SIO1F2 | reverse complement strand
TTAAAAAGGGTGGTAAATTTAATCTCCAATTATACTTCAAGATAGAGGAAGCAAATACTGGAAAAAGCAGTTCGTGCTACTTACCCTGTAGGTTTAAACCTATCAAGTTAGACTGGACCGAGGCTATAGTTCTTGCCTTGCAGCCTAAATAGGGCTAGCAGTTGGGAGTCTATTTAGAGGATTTTGGTTTTTCTCCAGTATTACGAACGTTGACCAACTTATTTAGTACTTCAAACCAAAAGGGGGCTCCCATACAGATCGCGATCGCACTCAAAATAATCCCTACAACGAATTTGAAGTAAACCCAAGTCAAACCCAGCTCTCTGGGAAGATGATTGGGTTCTTCAAACTGCTCTACAAGATTAGTTTCTCCCCAGCCAATGGGAAGGAAAGCTAGGTCATCTACAGCTGAGGTGATACTATCATAACAGTCATTACTGTTTGATTCTTGCTGTAAACAGGCACCGGTTTCATTAACAATCCTATTAGTGACTTGATTGACAGCAGCTCTTACACTGTGGTTTTTATAGAATTGATTGCTGATATTGATGGTATCGATATTCAAGGCTAGGGAAATCACTAATCCAATTAAAAAAGATATGGCTTTAGACTGACGCTTGTATACCCCGGCAGCTCGTGCCATGGATTCGTCAAACCATGTTGCTAGTTCTTCTTGGAGTTTTTTCAGGTCTTTGTTTCGGTCAGAGTATTCAAATTTGGCTTTATCAATCAGGGTTAAAAGAGTTATATTTAAGTCTTCAGGAAGTAAATTTTTTATCTTCTCTTCTTCAAGGGCTGTTTTAAAATTGTCCAGGGTAATTTCGGCATTATTTTTGAAGGTTGATGCCTGCTGAACAATGGTCATGATTAAAGCGGTGGCAAAGGTATCTGATGGAATATAGGAAGGTCCACTAACCTTTGAGTTAGATTTTGACTTTAATTCATTTTTGTTATCTAGGTCTTTGGCTTCGTGATTAACTGATTTAAGCAACGGATTTTGATAGATTTTTTTTAAAAGCCGTTTGGTCTTTTTTAAATTGTTAATCTGATCAACGGTTACATTAACTGATTCTCCATCTGACTCATCGACCACATCTTTCAGGGTTAGATTTTGTAACTGAATCCCACCATTAATTAAATTTTCGATAGCCCTCTGTAAGTGTTTAGTCCGCCATTGTAAAACGCTAGCGAGATATTCTTGGATTTCAGAGGCTAACAGACTGGTGATCAGGTAGACAAAAAATAAGCCAAGGGCAACGTTTAAAATAGCAGATAAGTCCATGATTGACCAGCAGTCTTGTTAAAAAGAACAGCAAAGGGAACAGGGAGTAGGGAGTAGGGAGTAGGGAGTAGGGGAAAAAAATTCTCACAATCCCTACAGGGATCCCTATATCCTATCGTGAACTGTGTCCTAGATCCTAGCCTGAACATCCTAGGCAAATTATGGTCTATTTACTCTCTAAACCTCTACCTCTAGGGTTCTGAGTAAGAACGCCCACTTATCAGCAATCTCCTCAATTATCTTACTGGTGGGCTTCCCTGCACCATGTCCTGCTTTGGTCTCAATCCGGATTAACACTGGTTGTTCCCCTTCATGGGCCTCCTGTAAGGCTGCCGCAAATTTGAAACTATGGGCAGGGACAACCCGGTCATCATGGTCAGCGGTGGTAATCAGGGTAGGGGGATAAGCGGTTCCTGGTTTGAGATTGTGTAATGGGGAATAGGCGTAAAGGGCTTTAAATTCCTCTGGGTGATCTGGGGAACCGTAATCGGAACACCAGGCCCAACCAATGGTAAACTTATGGAAGCGCAACATATCTAGTACTCCCACCGCTGGTAGGGCTGCACCGAATAAGTCTGGACGCTGAGTCATGCAAGCACCGACCAATAATCCCCCATTGCTACCGCCTGCGATCGCAACTTTCTTGGGTGAAGTGTACTGAGCACTAATTAGCCACTCCGCCGCTGCTATAAAATCATCAAATACATTTTGCTTGTTGAGTTTTGTGCCAGATTGGTGCCAATCTTCCCCATACTCACCGCCACCACGGAGATTGGCAACAGCATAAACACCTCCCATTTCCATCCATACTAGATTGCTAATGGAGAAATTGGGGGTTATCGAGATATTAAAGCCGCCGTAGCCATAGAGGTAAGTGGGGTTATTGCCATCTAACTGTAATCCCTTCTTGTGGGTGATAAACATAGGCACTTGGGTGCCATCTTTGCTAGGGTAGAAAACTTGTTTGGTCTCGTAGTCATCGGGATTAAAGTCTACCTGGGGCTGCCGGAAAATGGTACTTTCCCCACTTACCATGTCGTAGCGATAGATGGTTGCAGGGGTGGTGAAGCTGGTATAGCTGTAGAAGGTTTCAGTATCATAACGTAACCCATTGAAACCACCAGCGGAACCAATACCAGGTAATTCTACTTCCCGCACAAAGGAACCATCCAGGTCAAAAATTTTGATGGAGGAGTGAGCATCTTTGAGGTAATCGGCCACAAATTGGTTGTTGAGTAAGCCTACAGCTTCTAGGGTTTCATCCGCTTGGGGAATTACTTCTTGCCACTGTGCCTGATCAGGATGATTAGTATCTATGGCAATGACTCGACTGCGAGGGGCATCTAAGTCTGTGCGGAACCAAAATACTGATTGATCATTCCCGATAAAGCTATAGCTGGCATCAAATTCGTTAATGAGTTCCACAACCGGGGAATCTGGGTCTTGCAAATTTTTATAAAACACCAGATTCTTGGGGTCAGTACCCAGGAAGACTGTAATGATCAGATAATTACCATCTTCAGTGACTCGACCACTAAAACCCCATTCTTTCTGGTCAGGGCGCTCATAAATGAGAATATCCTCTGACTGGGGTGTTCCTAGCTTATGATAATAGAGCTTTTGATAATAATTGAGGTCTTCTAACTTAGTGGCTTCATTGGGTTCATCGAAGCGGCTATAGAAGAAACCTTGATTGTCGTGAGTCCAAGATGCCCCAGAAAACTTTACCCACTTAATCTGATCCGAGAGGTCAAGACCGGTTTCTACTTCCCGCACTTGCCACTCTTGCCAGTCAGAACCAGACCTAGACAGACCATAGGCCAGCAGCTTGCCATCTTTACTAATGGCTAAACCTGATAGGGCAACGGTACCGTCTTCTGAAAGGGTGTTGGGGTCAAGTAATAGGGTTGGTTCAGCATCGAGGGAGGTCAAGGTGTAGAGAACACTTTGGTTCTGGAGACCATCGTTTTTGAAATAGAAGTAGCGATCGCCTTTTTTAAAGGGAGTGCTATATTTCTCGTAATTCCATAGCTTGGTGATGCGCTGCTTAAGTGTTTCCCGTGTTGGTATTTCGCTGAGATAACCAAAGGTGACTTGATTCTGTGCTTCTACCCAAGCCTTTGTTTCCTCTGAATCTGGGTCTTCTAGCCACCGGTAAGGGTCAGCAACTAGAGTACCGTGGTAATCATCGACTTGGTCGGATTTGCGGCTTTTGGGATAGTTCAGGGGTTGACTGGTAGATGGCATGGTGGCAGATGGTGAAGCAGCTTTTCTAGTGTAACGTTTCTATTCCCTAGGTCGAGGTTGGAGGACATGGGCAGCTATGGAGCTGTCGCGAATTGAGCTAAAATCTTGGTAGAGCGATAAGCATTGCTGACGGGCGGAATGACTATGAGTGGGGTGGCTATCCTGCCTGCGGTGGAAATTGTAACCGGCAAGATGCCGGTTCCACCAAGATGCCGGTTCCACCAAGATGCCCGTTACGGAACGCAAATCGCGCCTGATAATTATGACTGGATCGATCACACCACAACTAGCAACGCCCTTAGAGCTCAAGACTCGTCCGGCTTTTGATATGAGTGATGAGGAATTCTTTGCTTTTTGTCAGCTCAATCGGGAGTTACGGATCGAACGCCACCAAGATGGAAGGCTTATTATTAGCACTCCTACAGGAGGGGAAACTGGCGGTCGCAATTTTGAGTTAATTGTTCAGTTTGGTAATTGGGTATGCCAAGATGGTACAGGGAAAGGTTTTGATTCTTCTACTGGCTTTATACTTCCCAATGGAGCCAATCGTTCTCCTGATGTTGCTTGGGTCAAGCTTGAGAGGTGGGAATCCCTAACTAAAGAACAACGAAAGAAGTTTGTACCCCTATGCCCCGATTTTGTGATTGAGCTGCGTTCTGGGAGTGATCGCCTGGAAAACTTGCAAGACAAAATGGCAGAGTACAGGTCAAATGGGACTTTGCTCGGTTGGCTGATTGACCCGGATCAGCGCCAAGTTTATATTTATCGTCTTGGGGCGGAAGTTGAACAGCTGGATAATCCAGCGACGGTGAGTGGTGAGCCAGTTTTACCTGGGTTTGTGCTCAAGATGGATCAGATCTGGGATTGAGGAGCCTACCCAAGATACGTTCAATTTTTGCGATCGCGCCCCGCGTGGCCTACGGCCAATCGCTTTTAGCGGCTCGGAGCATCGCGAAGCCTAGCCCTTTGGGCTAATCGCCGATCTTGTAGTGGACTGACACAGCCATCACAACAATTCCCTGAATTCCTCACGACTAAGCTGAGTGTCACGCAAGATTTGGGACAATAAACCACGTCCAATGGTTTCACCAGAATGTACCGGGATAACTGTTCTACGTCCGTCATCATGAATTAAAATATGGTTACTTCCACGTACCCTCGCCACTGTAAACCCTGCTTTCTCCAGTGCTGCGATAATTTCCCGTCCAGTTACATTTGGGAATTGACTCATACTTCCACGTCCCCTCGCTGTACACCAAAGAAGTCAAGGGAATTTTCTAGATTTTATTCAAATTCCAAACAAAGGGCGTTCGCGTAGCGTGGCCTACGGCCAATCGCTTCTCGAATACGCTCCATCAATTCATCCAAAGATTTTGCTTGGGTATGACACCCTTTAAGAGTGGGAACAGAAGCTACAAAGTAGCCATCAGCATCGCGCTCGATAATTACATTAAATTCTCGACTCATTTTTGATTTCAATTTATTTACTAAAGATAGTATTTATTGCTGAACAAAATTTACTATAAATTAATAGTATAGCATTTCCCAAATAGATGAGGTACTTTTGTTCTGGGTTTTAGTGCCTACGCAAAGCCTAGCCCTTTGGGCTAATCTACGATATTGTAGAGTGCGCCCTCGACAGGGTAACGCAGCAAGCGCAAAAGAGTAAAAAATTCCAAATCTTAACCAAACCAGCATCATTAGCACCGGTGGGTTGCTGAACAGCTGGGATTGATGATCGTGATTTTTCTGCCATCATGGAAGTAACTCCTACTTGGTTGGGAGGAAAGCCGCGCTGGTAGTTATTAACGGTTCTGACCAGCGCGGCTATTAGTATCGGTCGTAACCTTCTATAGTATAGATAACTCCTCGAAAAAATGCAAGGGTTAAATGAATAATGTTTAAATTTATTTACAACTATTATAATTAGCCATTTATAGACTCATTTATGTGTAATTTAATTTGACATTTTTTTAAAATTTCCTGATATAAAAAGGGAGCTTATGATATAAAATTAGGGAGCATAGAGTAGGTAAGAGTTAAAGTACTAAAAAGCCTGTCTACATCATTAGAATAAAATGCGTTCGCGTAGCGGCTCAATGCTCACGCATCGCATCCAATACCCGTACAAGATAATGCGATCGCATCCAATACCCGTACAAGATAATGCGATCGCATCCAATACCCGTACAAGATAATGCGATCGCATCGAGTGCTCGACCAGATTACGCGATCGCATCGAGTGCTCGACCAGATTACGCGATCGCATCGAGTGCTCGACCAGATTACGCGATCGCATCCAGTGCTCGGCCAGATAATGCGATCGCATCCAGTGCCATACAATATCATGGGTCAGCAGTCAGCTATCAGCTCATACCTGACTTCTGACTTCTGACTTCTGACTTCTGACTTCTGACTTCTGCTATAGCTACTTCATTTCTAACTGCTGAATCAAAGGAGCACATTGATAAACCATAGCCGCTCGACTATCTACATCCAGCTT
>NZ_JAAHFV010000376.1:0-6036 GCF_010672755.1 Moorena sp. SIO1F2 | reverse complement strand
GGTAAATATGGGGAGATGGGGAGATTTTTATTAAGGGTAATTATCCCGACATAATATAATCGGTAATCGTAAATTAACTACAAAGTGCCAATTAATAATTACCAATTAAATAAATTGCGTAAATGAATTGGCTAAATCCAGAATATATCAGGATTCTAGACGACCATTTACCATTTTATTTAATTGGTAATTATTAATTGGCACTTTGTAGTTAATTTACGATTACCGATTATATTATGTCGGGATAATTACCCTTAATAAAAATCTCCCCATCTCCCCATATTTACCTCCTGGGAGGGGTTAGGGGTGGGTCCCACCCTCCCTATAATTATGAGTATTAAACCTGAATTGATATTAATTATTACCTATTAAACACAAGCTATTAAAAGCTTTTTAATCATCCAATAAAAGCTTTTAAAAAATCCTTTCCCTGCCGTAAAATAATTTTACAAAATCTTTAACTAATCGGTAGGTAGAATTACACTGACTTTATAATCAATAGCGAATTTTTCGCTTATTATTAATCTATAAATGGAAGTATTCAGCCGACAGCTAACGCCATAGGCGCATCTACCATTGCCAGCTATCAGCCATTGCCTGAGCTGAATGCTTACCTATAAATAGGGATTTTTTTCCGGTTAAGTATATTATATGAAGCAAAAAAAACATTCATTATAATGATATTCCGGATTTTTTTAGGCACCAATCAATATCTGTGCTCACTGTTGAATACAACAATTACAACGTAAGCTAATGCGCTACGCGCAGGCTACGCCAACAGCTATCAGCTATCAGCGTGTCGCGTATCAGCTATCAGCGACCACTGACCACTGACTACTGACTACTGACGGCTGAATGCTTACATTACAACACTAGTATCAGAACAATTATTGTGCCTTTAATTTCCCAAATTGAACTGCAAATTTAGGCAGTTCAAAAAAAACTTCGCTGGCTGAAATTTATTCCACAACACCCAGACAATTATGAAAATGAACAAAACCATTGCTAAAAAATTATTACTGTTCGCTACAGTAACCGGTTCCGTTCTCGCTGCTGCACCAAGTTTGGCTGCTACTTTCGCTTTGTCTAAAGGATCCTTTGACTTCAAAAACTTTAGTACTGATCCTCTGGAAGTCGTTACCCTGACTGAAGCCGACACTTTTGTGATTTCAAGTGGGGGTGATGTGATTGCTGAGGCGAACGCGGTGTCAACTTTTAACCCTGATTCACCCGATCCACTAAAACGAGCTGGTAATAAATCTTTGAGTACCGCTGAGGGTGAAGGAAGCAACTACCGTGGTGTGGCGGAAAGTTTTGCTGGACTTATCGGTTACAACTTCTTTGTCGATGCAGGGGAAACCTTTTCTTTCGATTTCAATGGTTTTCTCGATCTAATCACCATGATCGACAATCCACCTGCAGAAAGTGCAAGTGCCGAGGGCACCGTAGTTTTCGAGTTATACGATAGCAATGACTTGAGTACTCCCATCGACTTCTTCGCTCTCTCTGGTAACTTAGAGACTCTAGGATATGATGATTTCCTTGTGTCTGCTCACAGTGACAATGTGTTTGCTTATAACGACTTTACTAAGTTGTTTGGAGGAACAGAGGAATTTGCTCTGGCTGATGTTCAGGGTTATTATGAGCGCACTTTCGAAACAGCAACTTATTTGACCTTAGTCGAAGCTAAAACGAATAAGGCAACCGTTAAAGCTCCTGAATCGTCAAACTTGCTAGGCTTACTTTTCTTCGGTTTACTGAGCATTGGATACCGAGTCAAAACTAAAAGTTTTACCGATAAGTCAAAGTTATTAAGGGATTAATCCTACTAATAATTAAGTCCGGTTAATCACTTATTAACTCCTGGATTGTTGGTCATAAGCAATCGGTAATGGGGAATCGTAAACTACCAATTCCTAATCCCCCAATTACCAATTACTAATTCCCCGATCAGGAATATGATAATTATTCAACCGGATTTGATATAATTAGTTATTAGTTGGAAAAAAAAACCGCTAGTGGGAGCATTTTGCTCCCTTATTTTTTTCCTGATGTTGCTCTCTTATCTTTGACCGTAGAAGAAGCAAAGCTAGAGCTGGAACTTCTGCTATAACTCCTGCCCGACTCTCTGGTCACAGTAACCTCTTGACTGGTGTTTGCTTGATCACCAGATGCAAATGCCCTACTTTCGGCTTGGACTACTACCTTTCCCTCTGGTGAAACTATCCATTTTCTGATTATCCGGGAGCGAATCATAATTTAATGCCTCCATGACTTTGTTGATTGATGTTTACCTACTTTAAAGGGTAAGCATTCAGCTGATAGCTGAATGCTGACTTACCCATTACCCATTACTATCAATCATGCCACTACTGACCCAACACCTCCGCAGTTTGACTCTCAACATTATCAAGCATAGTGTCACTATGAAGCATATAGTTTAGTTCACGATTGAGCCAATCCTGAAACAGTCTATCCAATATCTCGTCGTACCTTTCCGGTGTTAACTCAGCAGGGATAAACCTTTCTACCATCAAGATATGATAACCCTGAGGAGTTTTGACCGGATTGACTACTTGTCCAATAGGTACACCAAAAACAATCGCTGCTATATCTGAACGTAAATTCCAACGGTAAAGCTTTCCTTCAAAACCGCACTTCTGTCGGCGTTCCTCATCAATGTCGTAGATATGAGCTGCTTGATAAAAGCTAATTTCTTTTTCTTCAATTTGATAGAAGAGTTCTTGGGCAAGTTTATCGTTAGCTACAATAATTTGATAGAGCAAAATTTGGTCAAAATCTAGTCGGTTTTGACCAAAAAACTTTTCTACGTCTTTATCAAATAGAGACTTGGATAACTTTTTAGCTAGCAAGTGCTGGCGAATTCCGGCTTCCCAGTCATCGGAAGTAATCATATTATCCGCTAGCCAAGCTAGAGTGTCTGAAGCTTTCTCCAAGCGATTTTGGTGACGGAATTTATCTGCCTCTTCCTGAATTTCTTCGGCGGTGACGGTTAAGTTTCTTTGGACAGCAGCTCGATTAATGACTTTTTGATACAAAATTTTCTCAGAGACGTCTTTGAGCTTGATTTCTCGTTTCAGAAACTCAGTAATTTCCTGTGGTTCAAGAGATGCTCTAGAAAGAATAGTCATGGTTAGGTTTTATTTGCTCAGATTTTAGCTGATGGGGTAATCGGGCAATATATGAGTTAACAGATCTAAGGGATGGGGTGATTCCGACTACTTATCAATTTTATGCTAAAATTGGATCAGATACTGTGATGAAATCAGCATTAGTTAGGGTGCTTGCACCCTGTCCATCGACGGTTGCTTTGACTACAGCTAGAATATCGTTATTGAATTTCACCAAAGTGGCATCAGCAATGCCATTACCAGTGCTATCAAATACCTCTAGTTAAGCGATCGCTACTGCTTGAACTCCAGCCATTAGTCCATGAACTGCTATTTGTGCTATTTGTTTGTGAGTCGTTAGTTCCTATCCTACTACGATCGTTACCATTGATAGTGAGGCTATTGTTTCTGATGATACTGGAAAAATTGTTGGAAAAATTGTTTGTAGTCGCAGTTGAACTAGCAATTAAACTACGGTTCTCTGGGATGCTGTCTGGGATGCTATCTGTGATGCTGTCTGTGTCTGTAATGCTCTGTGTGGTGCTGTCTGTGTCTGTAATGCTCTGTGTGGTGCTGTCTGTGTCTGTAATGCTCTGTGTGGTGTTTTGTGTGGTGCTGTCTGTGTCTGTGGTGCTCTGTGTGGTGCTCTGTGTGGTGCTCTGTGTGGTGCTGTCTGGGATGCTATCTGTGATGCTCCGTGTGATGCTCTGTGTGATCGGCTTTTTTAACCTCTGTGTAAACCTGTCTTTGAACCTCTCTGTAATTCGGCTTACACGAGGAAGAAATGTCAATGTTCTGCTGATTAAATTAAACATGGCTCTTAATCGGCTATCAGCCTTGTGTTACGCTTGAGCTGCACCTGCTGAATCTGCATTGTGGAGTTTTAAGTGTTGAGTGTTGACCGTTAACTGTTCTACTGCTGCACAGACAGGTCTTCCCTCTACCAAGCCTCAACTGTTAACTATCAACAAAAATCGCTCAGTTCACAAACTATGCCAATTAAATGGTCATTAGCTTAGCCTTAGCCAATAAATTGTCTCTAGAACGCTGCTCCACTGATCGGATACTTGTCTGATCATTGATTGGTAATTATTTAGACATCCATCAGTCTACGCTTACCAAACATGATAAAGGGTTCAGATGAAGATGTGATCAGGATAATGCGTATTTTCAGGACTTACGCACAAGACCTTTAAAACTCGGTTTATCGTGATAAATCAAAGGCTGAAATCCATAGCTCTCATCTCCCCATATCCCCTAGGCGCTAGGCGATAGACCAGCGTTTTTTTAGCATATTCCATCGCCTCTTAACCCTTCCCTATTACCTATTACCGATACCTATTACCGAACATTCCCATTAAGCTGTAGCTGGATTTCCGAAAATTAGCTTGAGTAATATAAAAACCTAGACCGACTGTCAGACACAGCACGGGAAGTTCCCCTGCCAGTATTAGCAATAGCCTCAGCCCTTGCTCTGGCTGTGCTAATCCCAAACTTAGGATTTATTCTGGCATCAGTCCTAGTGTTGACTGAAACACTCTTACCACTAGCATCTGCATCGGCTGCAGCTAATGCCAAATCCTTGGAAGCAAATGTCAGGGTATTAGCAGAAGCTGATGCACCGCCAAAAATACCGTTTTTATGAGTAGATTTTTGAGCAAAATCTAGATCCTTAATTATCATTATTCTCTTCTCTCTGCACCTATGCCTAAACTGATGACTATCACCTTCCTTAACTAAAGACTTAACTAAAGAAGGTGATTTTTATGTAGGCCCACACAGCTAAATTTACCTGCTAAGTCCTGAAGCTAGCAGATATTCTTTGTCTAGTCTGTCTATCGATTCTTAATTAAAGGGGGAAGCATTGGCGCGCCGAGTTATCTTATAGATATAAATGCTTCACCCCTAAATCAGATTTTGGATGCAATCAAATACACCCTAGGGTCAGGATTTCCCTTAGTTCTAGTAATCAACTGCAACGACGGAGTTAGAGAATGAAGTAGCGCCACCACCATCATAGACAAAGGAGTCAGTATCAGTTTCAACGAGGAAGTTATTGCTATAACCCCTGTACTCAGCAGTGGCTTCAGCATTAGCTAGGCGGCCCTTGACATTTACCCTTGAGTCAACATACTTATCGATATCGACGCGGATATCAAGGCGAACGTCCTTGTCAATATATAAGTCGAAATTCCGGCGACTACCACCAAGGATATTGGTTTCTTCGTTAACAACTTCGATGTGATTTATATCAGAAATAATCATGGTTGGTCTGCTCTTTGGTTATTTTTATGTTAGTTAACAACTTGGTTGTTGTTAGTTTGATTATACCGCTTCTTATTCAATTTGTCTCACTTGTCACGCCAATTTGGCGGAAACTTTAATTAAATTAGTTAGGTAGCTAAAAACAACTTTATTGTTATTTTTATCCTACCGCTCTTAAGTCAATTTGTCTCACTTGTCACGCCAATTTGGCGGAAACTTTAGCTCGAACCTTCTTGATTAAGTTAGGTAGGTAACTAACAACAACTTTGGTTTGATTGTTGTTATTTTTATCCTACCGCTCTTAAGTCAATTTGTCTCACTTGTCACGCCAATTTGGCGGAAACTTTAGCTCGAACCTTGATTAAGTTAGGTAGGTAGCTAACAACAACTTTGTTGTTATTTTTATCCTACCGCTCTTAAGTCAATTTGTCTCACTTGTCACGCCAATTTGGCGGAAAAGTTTGAGGAATAGTTTCCTGTTAAAAATTGTTATGAAAAATACCCAAGTTATGGAAAAATAACTTGGGAGTATTAATGGAATTTATGCAGTATCAAAAAATTAAGAAAAACAAAATCAATTCAGTGATTGGGGGACTGTCAGCATTGAGTTATCAGCCCCTCACCATTAAGGTGAGGGGCT
>NZ_JAAHFV010000375.1:0-6058 GCF_010672755.1 Moorena sp. SIO1F2 | reverse complement strand
TATTTCTCCTGAGATTCCATCGTTCTTGTGCCCCTTCGGGTGGGAACCAGTCCTGAACCCTGGACTGTGGAAGGCTCTTACCCCTTCCACTTCATATGAGCGCCTTTCTTCGGTCGCCCCACTATCTAGATCGTATCGTTAAGCGTCGTGGAGCGCGGTTTTAACCCGCGTAACGACATCCGCGCTTGTTTCTACGTTTTTCAAAGCGTGGAGAGTTCAATAGTGTCAGTTAATCCTCCGACGCCAACCAACCAAATAGTCGCCACAGCAATAGCGTTACCATTGTATGCAGGCACGTTTGGGGTCAGTCATTTTGGTGTGATGCAAACCCTATCCACCACGCTTAATGTCGTAGAACTTGCATTCAATCCAGCTACGCATACTATACCAGTAGATTTGAGTCTGTTGTGGACGTCATACCGTTAACAAAAACCCATGGGTCAGCATAACCGTGATCCGGTGCGAGCATTGAGAGTGCCATCGACACAGTTGCTTCTCAAACATCTGACTCGACCACTCCAATGCTGACCAACCGAGCGTGATTAGCCCAGACAGAGGTAATTTCGATCGGGGTTGGTCACCCAAAACCTGGGATGGTTGGTAATATCGAAGAGCATTAATCCGCATGGCTAGGATGCCAGCCATTAGCCACAATCCCTTGATAAAACCATTTAGCATACAACCGATTGTCTGTGGTGACTATCACAAACCAATCATCCGGGATCCCCTGTTTGACCTGATTTAACAGCTGATGCCAGTAAGGTTGCCAACTCCCTGTCAGCCATGCAAAGCGCGAGTGGTTTGAATTTACCGTAAGACAGTTGAGCCTTAATCAATAAGTTTTACCCCTTTTCTGCATAGCCGACCAACCATAAAGGCTCCACGTAATCAGGTTTGGTCTCCGGGGGAAACCCCCTGTTCCCTTGCTGCATCGCTTTTTCGGTTGCACCCACAATTTTCGCTCGCTACAGGTATTCCACAGCCACGGTAGACCACACTAATTACCAAGACGCTCAATACGCTTACCCAATGTGGATGCATCTGCAGCCAGCACCAGGCTTTTTTGATCGGATGACCACCAACTTAATATCCACAACAATAAGAAGGCTTTGCTTTCACTGACTTCTATTTCCTGTCGCTTTCTGCCATATTTGTGACTTTTTTCCTTGTACCATTGCCTTAACTGCTCTCTGACATTGTTTTGAGATCGATGTTGGATTTCTGCTAAAAATACTGCTACTGTTGATAATCCACAACGAAAGAGTGATGGCAATACCAAAACGACCCATTGCTAATCCCACTGCCTGAGATTTGCTCAGATGAGGCATCTTCCTCATCACAACTGAGAACCATTCTTGATACCCTTTCGGAATCTGTGTGATCATCGATGACAGTCCAATGGTGTACTAAGGTTTTTAGTTCTTTTTTCCTCTTTTGTTAAAATCATACACCTGAAAGGCGCCCCCGCCCCGCGCCCCCGCCCCACACTTCCCACACTTCCCATCTTTTTTACAAATATGAGATGCACCCCCTTAATTGGCGTAATCATCAACAGCATTAAGAGCTGATTCGTAAACTCGCTGTAATCCTTGTAAGATAAGGCTTGCGCTAAAATAGAACATTTGAACTATTTAATAACCAAAAGACAATCATAGCAAGGCTTTCAGACTTCTTAAGATTTACTTTACGAATCAGCTCTCAGCTAGCCGCTGGGGATTTTTTTTGTTTAATTTTGTCTCAACTAATCTATCACTCGTTATCAATGGGTAAGCGTTTCTAATTTCTTCCGGATCGAGACAGAGCAATGAAGGATTAAGAAATAGTAGATGCACCCTGACTCATCCCTCAGCTAGCCGCTGGGGATTTTTTTTTGTTCAATTTTGTCTCAACTAATCTATCAGTTCTAATTTCTTCCGGATCTAGAGAGAGCAATCAAGGAATAAGAAATAGTAGATGCACCCTGACTCATCCCTCAGCTACCCGCTGGGGATTTTTTTTGTTCAATTTTGTCTCAACTAATCTATCAGTTCTATTTGGCTTAGGCATTTCTAATTTCTTCCGGATCGAGACAGAGCAATGAAGGAATAAGAAATAGTAGATGCACCCTGACTGATCCCTCAGCTAGCCGCTGGGGATTTTTTTTGTTTAATTTTGTCTCAACTAATCTATCAGTTCTATTTAGCTAGTGTGTTTCTAATTTCTTCCGGATCGAGAGAGAGCAATCAAGGAATAAGAAATAGTAGATGCACCCTGACTAATCCCTCAGCTAGCCGCTGGGGATTTTTTTTTGTTGAATTTTGTCTCAACTAATCTATCAGTTCTAATTTCTTCCGGATCTAGAGAGAGCAATGAAGGATTAAGAAATAGTAGATGCACCCTGACTGATCCCTCAGCTAGCCGCTGGGGATTTTTTTTGTTCAATTTTGTCTCAAGCAATCTATCAGTTCTATTTGGCTTATCCATTTCTAATTTCTTCCGGATCGAGACAGAGCAATGAAGGATTAAGAAATAGTAGATGCACCCTGACTAATCCCTCAGCTACCCGCTGGGGATTTTTTTTGTTGAATTTTGTCTCAACTAATCTATCATTTCTATTTGGCTTAGGCATTTCTAAATTGTTCCGGATCTAGAGAGAGCAATCAAGGAATAAGAAATAGTAGATGCACCCTGATTCATCCCTCAGCTAGCCGCTGGGGATTTTTTTTGTTGAATTTTGTCTCAACTAATCTATCAGTTCTAATTTATTCCGGATCGAGACAGAGCAATGAAGGATTAAGAAATAGTAGATGCACCCTGACTCATCCCTCAGCTAGCCGCTGGGGATTTTTTTTGTTTAATCTTGTCTCAACTAATCTATCAGTTCTATTTGGCTTAGGCATTTCTAATTTATTCCGGATCGAGACACAGCAATCAAGGATTAAGAAATAGTAGATGCACCCTGACTCATCCCTCAGCTACCCGCTGGGGATTTTTTTTTGTTTAATTTTGTCTCAACTAATCTATCAGTTCTATTTAGCTAGTGTGTTTCTAATTTCTTCCGGATCGAGAGAGAGCCATGAAGGATTAAGAAATAGTAGATGCACCCTGACTCATCCCTCAGCTACCCGCTGGGGATTTTTTTTGTTCAATTTTGTCTCAACTAATCTATCAGTTCTATTTGGCTTAGGCATTTCTAAATTGTTCCGGATCTAGAGAGAGCCATGAAGGATTAAGAAATAGTAGATGCACCCTGACTCATCCCTCAGCTACCCGCTGGGGATTTTTTTTGTTCAATTTTGTCTCAACTAATCTATCAGTTCTATTTGGCTTAGGCATTTCTAAATTGTTCCGGATCTAGAGAGAGCCATGAAGGATTAAGAAATAGTAGATGCACCCTGACTCATCCCTCAGCTACCCGCTGGGGATTTTTTTTGTTGAATTTTGTCTCAACCAATCTATCAGTTCTATTTGGCTTAGGCATTTCTAAATTGTTCCGGATCTAGAGAGAGCAATCAAGGAATAAGAAATAGTAGATGCACCCTGACTCATCCCTCAGCTACCCGCTGGGGATTTTTTTTGTTCAATTTTGTCTCAACTAATCTATCAGTTCTAATTTCTTCCGGATCTAGATCAAACCATAAAGGAATAAGAAATAGTAGATGCACCCTGACTAATCCCTCAGCTACCCGCTGGGGATTTTTTTTGTTTAATCTTGTTTCAAACAATCTATTAGTTCTATGTGGGATAGCCATCTTGCCTGTTTCCTTGGCGTAAGCATTTCTAAATTGTTCCGGATCTAGATAGACGAATCAAGGATTAAGAAATAGTAGATGCAACGTGACTAATTCCTCAGCTATCCGCTGAGGTTTTTTTAATAGACCTCTTGCAAAAGTCCAAAAATATCGCTCTTCAGCACTTACTAGGAGCGGCTGCCAGTATAATTCTACTAAAAGCATTAGTAGACAATACTTTCGTAATTTAAAACCTGTTAGTTTCCTTAGCAAGATAAATTTAAGGAAGAATATTAGATATCCCGATGGGTAAAAGGCTTAGCATTCTCACCAACATAAGTAGCGGCAATGTGACCATTACCTGTAACCTTGTATTTGTAAGTCACCAATCCCTCTAAGCCCACTGGACCACGGGGGGGCATTTGTTGAGTGCTAATTCCTACTTCTGCTCCAAAACCATAGCGGAAACCATCGGCAAAGCGAGTAGAACAGTTGTGGAAAACATTAGCTGCATCAACTTGATTTCCGAAGCTATCTGCTACCTCCTGGTCTTCAGTAACAATTGCATCCGTATGTCTGGAACCATAAGTATTGATATGGTTAATCGCTTCTTCCACAGAATCTACTACTTTGATAGAAAGAATTAAATCACTGTATTCTGTAGACCAATCCTCATCGGTTGCTACAGAGATTGGGATAATCTCACGGCTAGCTTCATCCCCTCGCAATTCTACATTACCCTTTTTCAAAGCTTCTGCTGCTAGGGGCAAAAAACGAGGAGCAATTGCTGAATGCACCAGCAGGGTTTCAATAGCATTACAAACAGCTGGATATTGAGTTTTGGCATCAACGGTGATAGTTACCGCTTTCTCCAAGTCAGCTGCTGCATCAATATAGAGGTGGCAAATCCCATCAGCATGACCAAGTACTGGAATACGAGTATTCTCCTGCACAAACCGAACAAAAGCGTTCGACCCTCTGGGAATAATCAAATCCACATAGTTGTCTAGTTGTAACAGCTCTTTGATTTCTTCTCTAGTGGTTAACAACTGTACCGTTGCTGGGTCAACTGCTGTCGTAGATAATCCTTTATGAATTGCTTTGACTAGGGTTTCACAGGAGCGAATTGCTTCTTTACCGCCTTTGAGGATAACACCATTACCAGATTTAATCGCAAGAGAGGTAATTTGAATTAAGGCATCGGGACGAGCTTCAAAGATAACTCCTAAAACTCCTAAGGAACAAGTGACTCGTTTGAGGATTAGTCCTTGATCCAGTTCTCGATGAATTTGGACATTGCCCACAGGATCACCAAGGTTGCCCACATCTCGCACCCCCTGAATAGCCCCCTTGAGCTTTGTTTCGTTGAACTTCAGGCGATTATAAAGGGCTTTAGGAATGTTATCTGCCTCAGCCGCTTGGCAGTCTGCAGCATTCGCCGCTAGGATTTCCGGTGCTGCAGCTTCCAAGGCTTGGGCTATTGCCTCAATAGCTTCATTTTTAGCCTTTGTTGAGAGAACGGCTAAGTTCTGTGCAGCTTGACGGGTTTTTTGAGCGATCGCACTTAGGGGTATGGATGCAAGTGGTGTAGCTGTCATGGTTGTGATTTTGGAGGCAATACCAATACGTGATCAGAAGTGTAGCAAATTGACGCTCCCACAGGGTGCAGGCACTGCTATTGTCGGGGATTATTGCTTGCCCCAAACCCCCATCATCGGCTAAACCATCACTTATAAATCAGGTTAACTATAAGGTTAACGTTGGGAAAACGCGATCGCATACAGCCGCTGTTGATAGTAGTAAATAGCTTACCCAATTCAGTCATCGATACCCCTTAGTTAGTCGAGCTGTGATCTAAGAGCAAGACAGGGGTATTTTTTTTGTGTAACAGCTCAAAAGCGTTTCCCGGCTACATACTAGTTGTCTGACCTGTTACCAACTCGTCTTACCGTCAAGTTATACCATTGGTTAACTATAAGGTTAACGTTGGGAAAACGCGATCGCATACAGCCGCTGTGGATAGTAGTAAATAGCTTACGCAATTCAGTCATCGATACCCCTTAGTTAGTCGAGCTGTGATCTAAGAGCAAGACAGGGGTATTTTTTTTGTGTAACAGCTCAAAAGCGTTTCCCGGCTACATACTAGTTGTCTGACCTGTTACCAGCTCGTCTTATCGTCAAGTTATACCATTGGTTAACTATAAGGTTAACGTTGGGTAAACGCGATCGCATACAGCCGCTGTGGATAGTAGTAAATAGCTTACGCAATTCAGCCATGGACACCCCTTAGTTGGTCGAGCTGTGAGATCACAGCAACAGACTCAGGGGTTATTTTTTTTTCAACAGCT
>NZ_JAAHFV010000374.1:0-6068 GCF_010672755.1 Moorena sp. SIO1F2 | reverse complement strand
GTGCTTGAGATTTTTTTTCTTAGTAGCTTTATCAAACTCGTAATCTACCACTGGCAAGTTAATCGGACAAACCCGCACACAAACTTCGCAGGAAATACACTTTTAGTTTTATTATTTGGAGTTAGTTTTTGACTTCAAAGATATGGTGTATACAGGGGTTTTAAACAAGGTACTAAAGAACCCCAATTTAAAATTGCTGTAATAAGTAAACTGTATTTTGTTTGTTTATAATTTTTGGCTATACCGAACCTAGTATGCATAAATACGCGCTTATTTACCACTAAATCTGATTGGGAAGTCTATTTATAGCGCTACGCGCAAGTCAGCAAGGTTCTTGCGTCAGAAGTCAAAAGTAAGCTATGACTAAGTTTCGGAGTTTAGGAATGTCAAACATCTGAATGCGTAGTGCTATATAAAAAATCATTCTATCAGAAACTAAAACTATTACCGCATAAGGATTAGACTAATTATTTTTTAAAAGTTTTACATAGCAAGTTCGGTAGAGCCGAATTTTTATAATTCATTTATCGGTAAATGACTATAATTTTTTGAATTTTGAATTTTGAATTGGGCAAAGCAGTATAGAAATCCTCAATGAATTGTGATAATTTTTGATGCCATATTCCCTACTCCCTACTCCCTACTCCCTATTCCCTATTCCCTGTTCCCTTTACTATACTAGTCCAATACCTCAACTGTCCCCAACTGACCATCAATCCTGACCCGTTGACCATCTCGTAATATATCAGTAGCATGATTAATATCCATTACGGCTGGGATACCATACTCTCGGGCTACAATGGCACCGTGGGACAGACGTCCCCCTACTTCAGAAATTAAGCCACCAGCACGAGCGAGTAATGGTGCCCAACCGGAATCGGTGTATGGTACAACCACAATGGTTTGTTGGTCAATAGTGATATCACTTTGCAAGCTTTTCACTACTTTTACCAAACCCTCTACTTGTCCAGAACTGGCACCAATGCCTTGTAGCAGTCGTTGCTCAGACCCAGCTAAAGATTTGGGGTCAGCGGGTAAGGGAGGATTATTGCCATAAACCAGGAAAGGTACCGTAGTCAGCTGAGCATCCTGTTCAAATTTAGTGCGCCGTTGTTGCACAATTTCTGGAAGCTGTTGTCTGAGTTCCTGGTTATCACTACCTACTAGAGAGCGAATTTCGGGTAACTCCAAGAAAAAAATGTCCCCTGGTTCAACTAGTAAACCTGACAGCAGCCAGCGTGCCTCTAGAGCCAAGAAGCTCCAGCGTAGGTGAGCCATCAGCTTAGAGTAGACTTGGGTCACTCGACCTTTGAGATTCAGCCGTGCTTGTACCACTTCAGCTTTCCAGTTTTGCCCTCTAGGTTTTGGAGATTGGGGGAGTGGATGAGCTAGAAACTCAGCGAACAGCTTCCTGACCGATCGGGGGTCTTCTTGCCAGCGGGGAATTGCTACATCGGTTGCCACTTCGCTAAGGTAACCATAGCCCTCAAGAAAGCGGTCAAACTGCTCTAAAATGCTAGAACCATCTGGGATTTCTACTAGGGTGGCAAACAGAGAGGCTCCACTGTCATAGATAATCTGTTCGTGGCTTAATAAATGGCGAGCATCTGCTGCGATCTTAGCCAAGGCTCGCATACTATCGACCTCTGGAGTTTTGCTGTTATCTAGTTCTTTGTCATCAATCTTGAGTACTGCCTGCCGCAAGGACATACTAAGGGGAGCAAGAATACTATAGTAGGTGGCTCGTTTCAACACCTTCAGAATACTGTCGATGCGTTCTAGGAGTTGTACTGGAGATAATTCCGACTGGGTTCTTGCTGAAAGCTGATTCAATAGCGGCAGAAAGTGGGTTTGGTAATCCGCTTCAAAGTCTTGGTCTAAACGCCATTCCCGACCGAGCAATCGTAGTAAACCAGGTAGGTTTTTTATAGTGGTATTTATCGGTGGTTTGGAAAACTTAGCTCCCCTAGTCAGAAATTCCAGACTTTCTGGGGGTAGACCCATACGCCGAAAAATTTTCCCCAACAGAGTTACATTGAAGTAAGCATGGGAATAGTGCAGGGTGGCAGTTTCCTTGAAATCCATTCCTTTAGCTCGCTTCCCCAGCACTATGGTAAAAATCTCTCCCCAAACACCGCAGGTTAGGGGACGATTAATCGACCAAGTTAGGGTTCGGATTACTCCTGGAATTACTTCCGCAGCAATTTTACGAGTCCAGGTTGGTTGTAGAGTAGTTATAGGTCGTGCTTGCAGTAACCAAAGGGTTTGACCGTCATAACTCCACTCAATATCTTGGGGAAGACCCTGGTAATAGTTTTCTAACCGACGTGCCAAAAGCGCCACTTGTTTGATTAAAGCTGGAGGGACATCACCACTGCCCTCAATCCGTGAGGAGGGCAAAGTTTCTGCTGAATCCTCTTGCTTCCCTGACTTCTGGAAATAAACTTGGTACTGCTCTGGTGTTACTTTACCCGATACAACTTGTGTAGCATATCCAGGTAGGGCTTCGACCACTACAGCTTCTCCCTGTTGGGAAATAGGGTCACGACTGAAAGCAACCCCAGAAAAAACCCCCTTGACTTGTTTTTGAATTAGCACAGCCATAGCTGTATCTGGCAGTTGCTGATCGCGACGGTATTGTGCAGCTACTGGATTACGATAAGACTCTAAAACTCGATTAATGGCATCGAGTAGTGCGGCTGAGCTGGTCACCTGCAAGATGCTTTGATACTGCCCTGCTGCTGAAGCCTGGGCTGAATCTTCTCCTACTGCGGAAGAACGCACAACCAGGGGTTCAGATTCAGAAACGGGTAGGTATTTGAGCAAAGGTTCTGGATCATCCCCTGGAGGTAGTACCCAGCCGACAGGTACTGAGTAACCAGAACGCTTCAGCTGGGATAGGGTGGCAGCTTTTTGCCCAACTTTTTTAGGGTCTAGTTTGGTGTCCAGAGAAATTACGGCACTATCGCCTTGGAAAAAATGAAACACTTTCTTTGATTCTGCTTGAGCTTCCCCACTGGGAAGGTCTAAGTCATCGGGAATTTTTTGATAAATCCAAGCTAATAATAGACTCAAGCTGGTGGCAATTACAATTCTGGAGTAATCCTGGGGATGCAATAAAGCCAGAATCACGGGAAACAATACTAAAATCACCCGTTTGCCATGTTTGGGATTGCGGAAAATGGTAAAGCTAATCCCTCCAATCAAAAATACTAGCAATGCGAGAATGGGGTCATGCCATAATACTCCCCAAGTGACATTGGTCGTCCCTGCACCTTTGCCTATCCAGTAACGACCTAACACCAACATGATTAGAGCGATCAATTCCCAGGCTGATTCACTGGGAAAGAAGTGACGAGCTAGTAAGACTGCTGCAATTCCTTTTGCTGCCTCTGAAAGTACTGCCAAGACACCAACCAGATTTCCTCCGTGGTAAAAGGCGGCTGAAACTGATATATTACCAGTACCTACCTGGGCTAGGTTATGCCTTGTCAGTACATAGGTAATCCAGGCAATCAGAGGTAGTCCACCTAAGATAGGACAGACGGTAAAAATGAGCAAGAACCCTAAAATCTGGGTTAGTGTCATGGGACTAATGGAAATCACTTAGTGAGATAGAGAGAGCTTTATAACTACTTTATAAGAATTAAATAAGAAGTATATCAAAAGTATATAATAAATATTTGGACTTACTGGCATCAAAAGATGACTAGTAATCACAACTAGTAATCACAATTGTAGTTTGTAAAATTATCTAACCCAAAAGCAAGCCAAATTGTCTAAACAATTTGCTTGGTTTAAGTAAAATACGAGTAAAATTTATATCATTTGGTATATTATTACCTGTTATAATTCTAGTTTGGGTTCAATGCGTTAACCTGATTTAGTCCCTAACTTGCTTTAATCCCCACAGCTTTTGCACAGGGGTTCTCAAGTGCGTTTTCCATAGTGAATGAGATTCCCATGACAGCAGCCCGTAAAACCCCATCCTGCCTTCGGTAGTCACACTTTTGAATTAGTCTACGATGTTTGGTAAGGTTAACGTTTTTTCTTTTCTTTTATTTAACGATTGATAATGTAAATTGATAATATGAACAGGACTTACGCGGTTACGTTGATTTCCCCCCCAAAATTGGCAGGCTAGGGGGGCAAAATCAACTTAACCACGTAAGTTATGTACTGGTATAGCGCTACGCGCAAGTCAGCAAGGTTCTTGCGTCAGAAGTCAAAAGTAAGCTAGGACTAGGTTTGCTGAGTTTAGGAATGTCCTAAGCTTAATGGGTAGTGCTATAAGGTGTGGGTGCGTGGATTGCGTCCCAACACCAATCGGGTAAGTTTTCAGAACTTTGCCGATAACAACAACGTGTCTAACGTTGCTGGAGGAGTTGGTAGCTTTGGCACGGCACCTCTGAATGGGTAGTGCTATAATACAGGATTTGAGCAAATCCTTATACAGATAGGTAGGTAATGGTGTGGCTAAGATTGTGGGTGTTCATGGGATTAATCAAGAATTTAGAGGTAGTAATACAATTTATGATAAGTGGCTACCAGCCCTCAAAGATGGTTTGGAGCGTGTTGGAGCTAGATTAGAGTCCGATCATGAATTTCGCTGTGCCTTTTATGGAGACCTGTTCAGAGGTCGGTCAAAATCAGCAATGGGGATACCTAACTATGACGCCAGTGATATTGACTCGGATTGGGAGAAGGAACTCCTCCTGGAATGGTGGGAAGAAGCAGCAAAAGTAGAAGATGATATTAAAGGCCCTGCCGATCTATCCAGAGAAAAGGCAACACCCAGACTTGTTCAAAAGGCTTTAAATGCCTTAAGTGGTTCTAGGTTTTTTGGTGGTGTTGCTGAAAAGATCGTGATTTCTTTTCTGAAGCAAGTTGGGGGTTACTTACATAATCCAGAGTTAAGACAGCAAATTCGCGATCGCATTGTGAAAGCCATAGACCACGATACCCGTGTATTGGTTGGTCACTCTCTGGGGTCAGTTGTCTGTTACGAAGCCCTATGCCAACATCCAGAATGGTCAGTGGAGGTTTTTGTGACTCTAGGTTCCCCATTGGGGATAAGAGGGCTGATTTTTGATCGCCTGGAACCCTCACCGGTCTCTAATTTGGGGTCTTGGCCGGGAAGTGTCAAACAGTGGATCAACATTGCGGATGCGGGAGATATTGTTGCTTTAGAAAAAGAATTAAATCCTTTATTTGACGGGTTAGTGGAAGATAAGCTTGTTTATAATGGATCTGATGCTCACAATGCTAGTAACTATTTTACTGCATCTGAAACAGGAGAAGCTATTAAGTTGGGCTTGATTGATTAGTAGACGAGGTATATGGCGGGAAAACCCAGGTATTATTTAATCGCTTGTGGAACAAGCAACTACAACGATCAGGATGTAGATAACTTAGATAGTGTTCCGACAGACTTACAGAGAGTTGTTGATTTATTTATTCATAAATTTGGATATGAAGAAGCCTTGACGAATCTTCGTTTAAATCCGAATAAAAATGAGTTGATAAAACAATTTTCAGACTGGCTTCAGCATGAAGAACGATGTGAGAGCGATCGCGTTATCTTTTACTATTCCGGTCATGGTGAAGATCTTAAAGGAGATAGACATTATCTTTTGATGGAAGAGACTGATTACAATCAACTTCCTCAGACATCCTTGCCAACAGAAGATTTAGTTCGTCCTTTGAATAACGAAGGAGTTAACATTGAACAAATCCTGTATATTATCGATAGTTGTTATTCTGGGGTCGGAATAAGTGATGTCTCGAAATTTACTACACAAGTTGTTCAGAAATACCAATCAGTAGGAGGAGCAGGTATCGCAGTTCATGGGATTGCGGCTTGTCGTGCCAAAGATACAGCCAAAGAAGATGTATTTTCTAGGGGCTTGGAGCAAGTTCTTAACGATTTAAGTAAAAACTACGGTAATTTATACATTCCTCTAGATTATATAGTTGACCAAATTAATCAGATTATTTCCTCAGAGCAACGTGCTTCCTACTCAGCTTCTGGCTCTGAAAAATCTGCTAAATTCTTCCCCATTCTGCCA
>NZ_JAAHFV010000373.1:0-6082 GCF_010672755.1 Moorena sp. SIO1F2 | reverse complement strand
AAAGGGGTGGATTTTCACCACCATCCGAAGGACAGTTATAACTTTTGGGGTTTTATCCCCGCGAGTTACCTAGGTCATACCCCTCCCGCACGAGGGAGGCTCCTACCTAGAACAAGCCGCACTTCTCAAAGTATTCCGTACAATCCACCTTAGCGGTGGAAAAGTCTTCATCCCAATAGTCTCTTAACCGATTCGGTATCTTCAAGGTTTGGCCAACACTGATACAAAACCACTTGAACAATCGATCGACATCGGTCAAGTCATTGCTATGGGCTAAGTGGAAATTTACATACGCCTTTCGGTAGCCCTTCTCCGCAAACTGATCCAACATTCTCACCATGAGCAATGTCTTCCCCATCAGCCTCGGGGCTTTAATCCTGACCAACGCACCGGGACCTAAAAGGGCTTGATAACAAGACTGTTCAATGGGAGGACGTTGGACATAAATCAATGAAGAGTCTTCTTCAGGGCAGTGTGTGATCACTACCTCTGAGTTTACTGTCCCATGGGCTGACGTATCATTGCCAGTATTTTCGTCAAAGAATGCTATGGCGTTCCAGTCTTGCCCCAGTTTTTCACTAATTTCTTTGAAATTCAGGTTATCTACAGCTTTCCCATTGAGATAATTATTGACGGTTGATAGAGATATCAATAACTCGTCAGCTAAATCTTTCTGGCGAGGGAAACCGTTGCGTTGAACGGCTAGTTTGACCTGGTCAATATACTCTGGGCGAACTCTCAGTGAGCGTGGCATGGTCTAGGTTAGATGAGCTACTCAAACTATAACGCTCTTGCCTAGGGACTTAGCCCAACTCAGGTACAACTCAGGCATAACTCACCTTTCATCCTACTGCAAATTCTGTCAACTTACGTGCGTTGGGGTCATGATAACCGATGACAATTTCTGACTTAGGTACTCCTAATTCTACGAGCTCATTGGCTACACCCACCTCAGTACCATCATGTTGAATCCAGATTTTTCCTCCTTTAATATCAATATGGATCAACGAACCACAAACTCGGCGGTCACCTTCCCAGCCAACTGTTACTAGTAAGTAATGATCATCGTTGTGGTCAAAAACTGTAAATTGTTCAATCTCACCATAAGAAGGTACAAACTGGTTATGTCGAGCTAACACCTGCTGAATCCATTGCCGATACTGGTTCAATCGTTCCACTGTACAACTACCTCCTCGTCTGGGTCAAAAACTACTAGTTTTACCTTGTACTCTTTTACGCTTAACTGTCCTAGCTCCTCAAGAAAAAAGTTGCGATATACTTTACTCGGTACGGCTAGAAAAAGTACTCTACCTGGCTCTTTTACCTTTAAAACAACGCGATAATTCAGAAATTGTCCGAGTGCCGTGTGAAATTCTGAGGTAGTAGAAGGTGCTAAAAAACTCTTGACCTCTACAGCAATTCGCCTCTGATCTTTTTGAGCAGCAATTAAACGTTCTGCTCCTAAGTCTACCTCAAGACGACCAGATGATAGTTCTAGAATTAGAGGGTCATGAGTAATAGTCCAACCGTCCTTGTTGAGAGCTGTTTTGACTACTTCATGGTAAAAGTCCTTAGCGGCCATAAAAGTGCATGATTATAAGAGGTTAGTAATTTTATATATAGCTAATGTTGGTGCTATATTATCGTAAATAAAAATGAGATTTTACCATATTATGCTCAGAAAATTTGGGGCTGATAAATGTCATTACTTAGCTCTCCACTTAATCGCTCGCTCAAAAAAAGTGGTACACTCTAAGTATACTAGCCAAACTATATTCAATTTTTATATTGACCAAAAATCAGAGGGCGTAAGCCCTCTTTGCTTGTGAGTTAGCCCAATTCAAGTACAACTCACGCATAACTCACTTCCGCCTGTTTCTCTATTCCCTGTTGCTAGCTTGCCTATTCCCGGTTCCCTTGGCTAATGCGATCGCATTGGCAATGGCCACGCCAGTTACTCCCCAAACCCAGACCCCACACCTGAGTCTGTTTCCCGATTACCGATTACCGATTCCCGATTCCCGTTCCCCTCCTGGGAGGGGTTAGGGGTGGGTTCCGATTCCCGATTCCCGATTCCCCAATTTGATAATTGTTTATTGTTACTTATAATAGTATTAATTAAAATAAATTTTTATAATATATCAAAAATTTGGATTACAGCGGTTAAACCCGATTTAATATCGGATTTTATTGTCATAATTACATCGATACTATGCTCTAATCCCATAAAGCCAAAATTTTTTGTATTAAAAAATACAAACAAAACCTCCATCCAAGGTAATTCTTAAATCGGTAAAGTTAATCGTCTCTTAAACTATCCCTTGATCAAAAACTGATCAAAAAGGGCTCAAATGAGACTAAGTCAGGACAAATGACCATGACGGGATCGGGAGATGAGCAGAAGAACTACCAGAATTCTGAAGCTGGTATTTCCTGATCTGTTATCTCTGTGTGCCATATTGTCATCAATTTGTCATGAATTAGTAACACACCTGAGAAGAGACGGTAGTCCTGTTGACTTTATCCAGAGGTGCGACCCGTGGCGAATTTAATAATTAGATGCGGAAAGCGCACCTATCAAAACCCTGATTGAGTGTGAGGAAACCCTGTGAACAGATCAAAAAATTTGTGGCTCTCTGTGCTAAAGTCGCCCACCTTGTTTGTTGGGGCAACCCTATTGATTTCATCCTCAGCAGTAGCAGCAACTGAGGAAGCTTTGCCAGAAGAGACAATCTCTCAAGAATCCGCTGTCAACCCTAGCACTACAGTAGAAGCCCTGACGGTAGAAGCACTCCCTGACGTCACCTCCCTAACTCAGTCTGTTCTTCCCTCTGATCTACCATTAGTGGCTGATGCCTCTACTGGGCATACGGTTGATATCAGTAATTCCAATAGTGATTCTGCTATAGAATCAGTTACCTCATACGGTGATGGGGAAACTGCAGAAGATGACTTGATGGGACCGGTGACTGGTGTTTCTCAACTAAATGGAGAGATTGTAGAAGATGACTCCATGGAACAAGTCACTAATGTGTCTCAACTCAGAGATGTTTCCCCTGGAGATTGGGCTTATGAAGCATTACGCTCTTTGGTAGAACGCTACGGCTGTATTGCTGGTTATCCTAATGCTACCTTCCGAGGTAACCGAGCCTTGACTCGCTACGAATTTGCTGCTGGTTTGAATTCCTGTTTGAACCAGATTGAGCGTTTACTGGGGGGCGTTACTGGAGATTTTATCACCCGTGAGGACTTAGAAGGTCTGCAACGGTTAATACAGGAGTTTGAAACAGAACTGGCTACCCTAGGGGCACGAGTAGATAACCTAGAAGGACGAGTAGCGTTCTTAGAAGACCATCAGTTTTCCACCACCACTAAACTCAAGGGTGAGGTGATCTTTGCTCTAGCTGATGCCTTTGGAGGGGATGCTGATGATGTTCAGACCGTTTTTCACAACCGGACTCGTCTCAACTTCTTAACCAGTTTTACCGGTAAGGACATGCTCCAAACCCGTCTCCAGGCTGGGGATGCCCCAACTTTGATCACAGGGGCTGGTGGTGAACTGGCCGGAACTCAAGAAGGTCGCTTTACCTACGATGGACCGAGCGGTAATGACGTTATTATTGATATCTTGCGCTATAAGTTCCCCCTAGGGGATAAAGTAACGGTTCAACTGTTGGCTAACCGAGCACTGCATCACTATTACGTCGATACCGTTAACCCTTTCTTTGAAGGTCGTGCTGGTGGTTCCAATGCTATTACCCGTTTTGCTGAACGTAATCCCATCTATCGGATTGGGCCATTCGGTGCTGGGGCTGCTCTTGCCATCAAGCCCATCAAGGATGTTCGGATTGATTTAGGTTACATCTCCAACACCGCTAGCAATCCTCAAGAAGGCCAGGGTCTATTCAATGGCAACTTTTCTGCGATCGCTCAGTTGGTCTATGGTAGTGATTTCAAAGTTGGATTCACCTACATTCGGGGTTACGAAAATAATGCTGATGGACGACCCCGTTTAATCCTAGGGGGTACTGGCACGGCCCTGGCTAATCTCAATCCAGCAGCCTTGGGGAATGCTACCAGTTTAGACAGGGTTAACTTTGATACAGCAAGAGTGGAAAGTAACTCTTTCGGTGTTGAAACCTCTTTGAGACTTACCCCCAACATCGTACTCAATGGCTGGGCAGGCTACACCGATGCTGAGTTGATTGGCTTGGGTGATGCGGAAATTTGGAACTTTGCTGCTGGTATCGCTTTTCCCGATTTGGGCAAAAAAGGTAATCTGGCGGGAATTTTTGGTGGTGCGGCACCAACCCTCAGAGGACTGGATTTAGATGATGGCAACAGTAACTTTGACAATGATTTTGCCTACCAGGTTTCAGCGTTCTATAAGTATAAACTCAACAACAACATCTCCGTTACTCCTGGTGTAGTTTGGCTTTTGAATCCTAACCAAAGTTCTGACAATGATGACGTGGTGATCGGTACCCTCAGAACCACTTTCACCTTTTAAACTTTAGGCTCGACGTCCGGCGCTCGACCCACCTATGGTTGGTGAGCGTCGGTATCAAAGCTTTTAGGGAAATTTGGCTGGAAATTTTACTAGGAAAATTTTATTACCGAGCAAGCCTCCTCACCACTGTCATCCGTTTGCTTACAAGAAGTGGGACCCCAAAACCTCCATAGCCTCACTATCGGTAGCGATCCCTTGAAGGCGCTAGCCCTTCAGGCTAATCGCGAAGCGGGACCCCAAACCATCCATGCCATCGCCACTGACCAATTCATGTTTTGAGAAATTTGTCAATTTGTAAAATATAATACAAATTCGTTCCTTTCACCCCTTTGGGATTCCCTGTTGAACCCTAGCCTACACAAAGGGGGAGGCCAAAGCGTGCATCTCATCGCCACTGACCAATTCATGTTTTGAGCAGTTTGTCAATTAGTAAATTTTGATACAAATTTGCAGGATTATAAGCACTTTTCGATCTAGATAGTGAAGTATTGACCACCCAGAAATTTTTAACTAGATTTGATTTGTAAGCCTAAATCAGGGTTACCTGACACCATGCGGCAGATTTATTAACACGCTGCAATGGTTTTTAGATGCTAGTTAGTTTCCATTTTTGGAGTTAATGATCATGAAAGGTCTTTTGAAGACAATTGCTTGTTTTCTGTTTACCGTGGCAATCTCCTTTGGTGTATTGGCCAATAATGCTTTTGCAGGTGACTTTAGCCGCAGTTGCTCTGTTCCCCATGTTAGTGATTCTGAGTTATGCGCTTATTGTTACACGGCCAATCATGATTTAAACTACACTTGTATTGACCTGAACCCTTACATTGAAAATCTTGATGGTAATCTTGTCTGGCAACCTTACAACTTCATTGAGACTTGCCAGGATACTTACATCTCCGGTGAAAGTATCATGAATGCTAAGTGCCAGAAACGTAATGGAGACTTGAATGAGACCAGCATTGATCTAGATGAGCACATTGCCAACGATGATGGCAATCTCGTATACGAGCCATAGATAGAATTTATTGAATTCTGTCTGGTGAGCATCCCTACCAAATAGTGGCTAGCTGTGCTCAATCAAAACTCAACAATTAGTTGAATTAGTAATGGGTGAAACTGCCAATTTTGGTCGGTTTCACCCATTACTAATTAAGTTGATAGCAACTCAAGTAGCGTGCGCCTAGCCCATTAGCTGATAGCTGATAGCTTACTATCAAACAAAAAAGCGCTCCCCATATGGAGAGCGCTTTTTATTAACTTAGCGTATTAAACCAAGTTGAAATTAACCGTTGATGACTGGAGCAGTCAAAGCAACAGGAGTAGCTTCAGCCGCAGCTAGGTCTAGAGGGAAGTTGTGAGCGTTACGCTCGTGCATTACCTCGAAACCTAGGTTAGCGCGGTTAAGTACATCAGCCCAGGTGTTGATCACGTGACCTTGTGAGTCAATGATGCTCTGGTTGAAGTTGAAGCCATTCAGGTTAAATGCCATGGTGCTGATGCCCAGTGCAGTAAACCAGATGCCGATTACAGGCCATGCACCCAAGAAGAAGTGCAAGGAACGGCTGTTGTTGA